>DASUZG010000048.1:0-9680 GCA_036376995.1 Azonexus sp.
GCGTGCCCGAGGCGGCGATGCTCGACATCGAGTTCGCTCCATTCGGCGGCCGAGAAGGCGAGCGACTCCAGATCGCGGACCTGCCATTCGAGCTGCTCGCGCTCGCGCTGCACCGCCTCGATGCCGGCGCCGGCATCTGCCAGAGCCTGCTCGGCGGCGCGCCAGGCGCGGAACGCGGCGGCCACCTCGGCGACCAGCGGCAACAAGCCGGCATGGGCGTCGAGCAGATTGCGCTGGGCATCGGCGCGCAGCAGCGACTGGTGGGCGTGCTGACCGTGGATATCGACCAGCCACTCGCCGACTTCGCGCAATTGCTGCACGGTGGCCGGCGAGCCGTTGAGGTAGGCGCGCGAACGGCCGCCGGCATCGACCACGCGGCGCAGCAGCAACTCGTCGTCGGCATCCAAGTCGTTGCCGGCCAGCCAGGCGCGCACTTCCGGCAGCGCCGCAACGTCGAAGACGGCACTGACTTCGGCCTTGTCGCAGCCGGCCCGGACGACACCGGCATCGGCGCGTTCGCCCAAAGCCAGCGCCAGGGCGTCGATCAGGATCGACTTGCCGGCCCCGGTTTCCCCGGTCAGGGCGCCGAAACCGCCGGCGAAATCGAGTTCCAGGCGGTCGACGATGACGAAGTCGCGAATCGACAGATGACGCAGCATGGTTTCACGGTCCCTTGGGCCGTTCGCTCCACTGCAGTTTCTGGCGCAGCATGGCGAAATAGCGGTAGCCGGGCGGATGCAGGAAGCAGATGGTGTGTTCGGAGCGGCGCAGGCGGACGCTGTCGCCGGGTTCCAGATCGAGCGTCACCTGGCCGTCGAAGTGCACGCGCGGGTCGTCGGCGTGGGTAATGCGGAATTCGATGTCGGCCCGGTCGTTGACGATGATCGGGCGATTGGTCAGAGCGTGCGGGCAGAGCGGCACCAGCGCGATGCCGGTCAGCGTCGGATGCAGGATCGGGCCGCCGGCCGACAGCGAATAGGCGGTCGAGCCGGTCGGCGTGGACACGATCAGGCCGTCGGCGCGCAGGTTGTAGATGAATTCGCCGTCGATGAACAGTTCGAACTCGATCATCCGGCCGATCGCCCCCTTGTCCAGCACGACGTCGTTGAGCGCCATGTTGGCGGCCACCTCGCGGCCGTCGCGGACCACTTCGGCGGCCAGCAGCATGCGGCTTTCCGGATTGAAGCGGCCGTCGAGCAGATCGTCCATGCAGCTCAGCAGGTCCTGGCGGGCGATGTCGGTCATGAAGCCGAGCCGCCCCTGGTTGACCCCGACCAGCGGCACGCAGTAGCGGGCCAGCCGGCGCGCCGCGTTGAGCATGGTGCCGTCGCCGCCGAGCACGATGGCGAGGTCGGCATGGGCGCCGATGTCGTTGAAGCCGCAGGTCACCCAGCGCGACAGATCGACCTGGCGGCCGACCTGCTCCGACGTCTCGCGCTCGATGAACACGGAAACGCCGCGTTCATGCAGGTATTCGGCGAGACGGCGCAGCGACTCGGCAATTTCCATGCTGTGGTATTTGCCGACCAGGGCGATGGTCCGGGGAGCGCTCAGGGAAGCGAAGCTGCGATTCATGGCGCGAATTCTTGCACAAAAAACGGCCGTCGCGCCGATCCCGATTTTTGTACAATCCTCAGCCATGCTGGACGAACGCTCGCGTACCCTTCTCAAGGCCCTGGTCGAACACTACATTGCCGATGGACAACCGGTCGGCTCGCGGGCCTTGTCGAAATTCTCCGGCCTCGACCTGTCGCCGGCGACCATCCGCAACGTCATGGCCGACCTCGAGGAAGCCGGCTTCGTCGCCAGCCCGCATACCTCGGCCGGCCGCGTGCCGACGGCGCGCGGCTACCGCCTGTTCGTCGACAGCCTGCTCACCGTCCAGCCGCTCGAAGTGCGCCAGCTGGGCGCGATGGAGGAAGCGCTGCAGGGCCGCCCGTCGAACCAGGTGATCGCCAGCGCCTCGCAGCTGCTGTCCAGCCTGACCCATTTCGCCGGCGTCGTCATCGCCCCGCGGCGCAAGAGCAGCCGCATCCGCCAGATCGAGTTCCTCAGCCTCTCGGAGCGACGCATCCTGCTGATCATCGTCACCACCGACGGCGACGTGCAGAACCGCATCCTCAACACCGAGCGCGCCTACACGCCGGCCGAACTGGTCAGCGCCGCCAACTACCTGACGCAGAACTACGCCGGCCTCGATTTCGAGCAGATCCGCCATCGCCTGACCAGCGAGATCCAGCAGCTGCGCGACGATATCAAGCCGCTGATGGCCCAGGCGCTCGACGCCGGCGACGCCGCGCTGGCGGAAAACGCCCTGCCCTACGTCATTTCCGGCGAGCGCAACCTGCTCGACGTCGAGGAACTGTCCTCGAACATGAAGCGCCTGCGCGAACTGTTCGACCTGTTCGAGCAGCGCTCCAGCCTGATGCGCCTGCTCGACGTGTCGAACCGGGCCGAAGGCGTGCAGATTTTCATCGGCGGCGAATCTGGCATCGCCTCGCTCGACGAATGCAGCGTCATCGCCGCCCCCTACGCGGTCGACGGTCAGGTGGTCGGCTCGGTCGGCGTCATCGGCCCGACCCGGATGGCCTACGAGCGGGTGATCCCGATCGTCGACATCACCGCCCGCCTCCTCTCCAGCGCCCTCTCCAGCAAAGAAGAATAAGCATGTCGCGCTTTCGTCCCGAACCGGCCCACCGGCACGGTACCGCCCCCGCCACGGCGGTCGTCCTGGTCAACCTTGGCACCCCGGATGCGCCGACGGCGCCGGCGTTGCGCCGCTACCTGAAGGAATTCCTGTCCGACCCGCGCGTCGTCGAAATCCCGAAGCTCGTCTGGTGGCCGATCCTCAACGGCATCATCCTCAATACCCGGCCGAAGAAGTCGGCGGCCAAGTACGCCAGCGTCTGGCTGCCGGAAGGCTCGCCGCTGCGCGTCCATACCGAGCGCCAGGCCAAGCTGGTCAAGGGCTTTCTCGGCGAACGCGGCCACCGGGTAACGGTGACCTGGGCGATGCGCTACGGCAATCCGTCGATCGGCAGCGTGCTCGACCAGTTGAAGGCCGAGGGTGCCAGCCGCATCCTGCTGGTGCCGATGTATCCGCAATACGCCGCCAGCACCACCGGCACCGTCGTCGACGAAGCCAGCCGCTGGCTGCTGCAGGCGCGCAACCAGCCGGAACTGCGCTATGTCCGCAATTTCCACGACCATGACGGCTATCTCGCAGCGCTCGAGCGCTCGGTGCGCAAGCACTGGCAGACGCACGGCGCGCTGGGCGCGAACGACCGCCTGCTGCTCAGTTTCCACGGCCTGCCCAAGCGCAGCCTGGATCTTGGCGACCCCTACTTCTGCGAATGCCAGAAGACCGGCCGGTTGCTCGCCGAGCGCCTGAACCTCGCGCCCGAACAATTCCGCCTCTGCTTCCAGTCGCGCTTCGGCAAGGCCGAGTGGCTGCAGCCCTACACCGCGCCGACCCTGCACGAATGGGGGCGCCAGGGCATCCGCCGGGTGGATGTGATCTGCCCGGGCTTCGTCGCCGACTGCCTGGAAACCCTCGAGGAAATCGCCCAGGAAGGACGCGACGATTTCCTCGCGGCCGGCGGTAAGGAATATCACTACATTCCGGCGCTCAACGAGAACAACGACTGGATAGCCGCCCTGACCGACCTCGTCGAAAGCCAACTCGTCGGCTGGCCGACCACCGCGCCCGACCCGCAGGCGCTCGAACGGACCGCCCGCGCCGCCGCCCAACTCGGCGCCCGCACTTGAAATAGCGGCCAGCGGCCAAATATCAGTCCACTCTGATATTGGAGTCCGCCATGAGCGAAGCCCTGCACGTCGTCTGCCCCCACTGCGCCGCCGTCAACCGCCTGCCGGCCGAGCGTCTCGCCCAGGCGCCCGGTTGCGGCCAGTGCAAGGCACCGCTGTTCGTTGGTGAACCGGCCGAACTGACCGCTACCAATTTCGATCGCCACATCAGCCGCAGCGACCTGCCGGTCGTCGTCGATTTCTGGGCGCCGTGGTGCGGCCCGTGCCGGATGATGGCACCGCATTTCCACCAGGCGGCGATCGATCTCGAACCGCACGCCCGCCTGGCCAAGCTCAATACCGAGGACGAGCAGCAACTGGCCGCCCGCTTCAATATTCGCAGCATTCCGACGCTGATCGTGTTCAAGGATGGTCGCGAAATCGCCCGCCACAGCGGCGCTTTCGAGCTCGGCGCGCTGAAACGCTGGCTGGAGCCGCATCTCCGGCAGTATTAACTTCGCTGCGCGGGGGCCGTTAACAAGGCGTCAAACCAGCCTTGCGGAGGCCCCCATGAAAATCGCCAGCGCCGACCTGCAGATGGCTTCGTCGCACCTCAGCCTGCAGCGCCATGAAGTCAGCGAATCCCTGAAAATGTGGGTCGGCGAACGCCGCCCGCGCTTTGCCGGCGAGGATGCTCCGGCCGCCCGGCCGGCGGCCGATCCGGTCGCGCTGTCCGAGGCCGGCCTCGCCGCACAGTCGGCCGAGGCGGTCGCCGAACAGGAAGCCGCCGTCGAGGACGATCCGAAACTGGCGCTGATCCGGCAAATGCTGGAACTGTGGCTGGGGCACGAGATCAAGATATTCGACGCCGCTGGCTGGCAACGCCGCCTGGAGCGCGCCGCGGCGGCCAGCGACCAGGCCGCCGCCCCGGCCAACGACAACCCGCAGGGCGCCGGCTTCGGCGTCGAATACGACCGCCGCGAAAGCTACAGCGAGATCGAACAGACCCATTTCGCGGCCAGCGGCACGGTCACCACGGCGGACGGCCGCAGCATCAGCTTCCAGCTCGAACTGTCGATGAGCCGCAGCTACCACGAGGAAAGCAGCACCAGCATCCGCCTCGGCGACGCGGCGCGCAAGGTCGATCCGCTGGTCCTCAATTTCGCCGGCACGGCCGCCCAACTAACCGACCAGCGTTTCGCCTTCGACCTCGATGCCGACGGCGACCAGGAGCAGATCAATTTCGTCGCCCCGGGCAGCGGCTTCCTGGTCTTCGACCGCAATCAGGACGGACGGATAAACGATGGCGGCGAACTGTTCGGCCCGCGCACCAACGACGGTTTTGCCGAACTTGCTGCGCTCGATGACGATCGCAACGGCTGGATCGATGAAAACGACGACGCCTTCGGCGATCTGCAAATCTGGAGCCGCAACGCGGCGGGCGAGGACCAGCTGCAGTCGCTGGCCGCCGCCGGGGTCGGGGCCATCGCGCTGAGCCGGCTGGCGACCCCGTTCGGCCTCAAGAATCATGCCAATGAGCTATTGGGAGAAGTTCGCAGCACCGGGATTTTTTTGCAGGAAGATGGTACGGCTGGCACAATTCAACAAATAGACCTGACCGCATGATCAGGAACGGTGGCCATTAAAATGAGGGGACGAAATGCCGCGCTTTGCCGATTTGAAGATATGGGTGCGCCTGACCGCTGCAATCTGGGTCATTCTGGCGATTATCTGGATTGGCGCCATCGTCTGGACCACGCAGGTTAATCGGGAGACGGCGATCCGCCAGGCGCAGGATTTCTCCAAGAGCATCCACGAAATGACCATGGCCGGCCTGACCGGCATGATGATCACCGGCACCGTCGGCCAGCGCGAAGTCTTCCTCGACCAGATCAAGCAGCTGTCCATCATCAAGGACCTGCACGTCGCCCGCGGCGAAGCGGTCAGCAAGCTGTACGGCCCCGACACCAAGAGCAGCCGCCAGCTCGACCCGGTCGAGCAGCAGGTGATGCAGAGCGGCCAGCCGTACATGGCCGTCGAATCGAAGGACGGCGGCTCCTACCTGCACGTCATCAACCCGACCAAGGCGAGCAAGAACTATCTCGGCAAGGACTGCATCCTCTGCCACCAGGTGCCCGAAGGCACGGTGCTCGGCGTGGTCAGCATGAAGGTCTCGCTCGACTCGGTCGAAGCCGAGGTCGCCGCCTTCCGCCTGAAAATCGGCGGCGTCGCCATCGGCGCGCTGGGCGCCCTGCTGGTCATCATCTACCTGCTCACCCACCACTTCGTCACCGCCCCGCTGGAAGACCTGCGCAACGGCCTGCGCGACATCGCCAGCGGCGAAGGCGACCTGACCCGCCGCCTGCCGGTCAAGGGCAAGGACGAAGTCGGCCAGTCGGCGCTGGTCTTCAACGAGATGATGGAGAACTTCAACCAGCTGGTGCGCCAGGTGCGCGACTCGGCCAGCCAGGTCTCGGCCCGGGTCAGCGCGCTGTCCGACAGCGCCGACCGCGTCTCGCAGAGCTCGCACCTGCAGAACGAGAAGTCGCTGGAAGCCGCCAGCGCGGTCGAGCAGCTGGTCGCCAGCATCACCTCGATCGCCCAGAGTGCCGAGCATGTGCAGCACCAGTCGCAGGAGAGCCTGTCGCGCGCCAACGAAGGCAGCCGCAATCTCGAGGTGCTGCTCAGCGAGATGACCATCGTCGAGCAGGCGGTCAAGGAAATGGCCGACTCGGTCAACAACTTCGTGCGCAATACCGAATCGATCACCCAGATGACCCGCGAGGTCAAGGACATCGCCGAGCAGACCAACCTGCTGGCGCTCAACGCCGCCATCGAGGCCGCCCGCGCCGGCGAACAGGGCCGCGGCTTCGCCGTGGTCGCCGACGAGGTGCGCAAGCTGGCCGAGAAGTCCTCGCGTTCGGCCAGCGAGATCGATGCCATCACCGCCAACCTGAGCGCCCAGTCGGTCGCCGTCCGGCGCAGCATCGAGGAAGGTCTGGAGCACCTGTCGAGCAGCCAGTCGGCGGTGGCGACGGTGTCGAACGTACTGCAGGCCACCAACGGCTCGGTCACCGAAGTCGACCACGGCCTCGACAGCATCGCCAGCGCCACCGATCAGCAGCGCCGCTTCTCCGGCAACGTCGAAGCCAGCATCGAGGCGATCGCCGGCATGGCCCGCGACAACAACGGCACCGTCGAGCAGACGGCAGGCGCCGCCCACGACCTGAAGCGCCTGGCCGACGGCCTGGCTTCGATGGTCGGCCGCTTCAAGGTCTGATTTCCCGGCAACGACAGCAAGACGGCCTCTGCGGAGGCCGTTTTCACATCGGCGACAGTTCCAGGTCGAGCCCGCCCCCCGGCCGCTGACGCGGCAGGCTACCGAGCGAACCGGTTCCGGCCAGGGTTGCCGGCTGGCCCAGCGCCGCGGCGATCTTGTTGACCTCGCGCAAGCGCTGGATCAGGCGCGCCAGCAGCGTGTTGCGCATGCGTTCCAGCAGCTCTTCCGAGGACAGGGCCAGCGCCGCCGCGTTGATTTCGAGAAACAGCGTCGGCTCCAGCGTCACTGCCGTGGCATGCCGCTGGTCGCTGGACGGATGCAGGAAGGCCGCCTCGCCGACCGGTTCGCCCGGACCGAGGCGGCATAGCGCACGGCCGTCGACCGAGACTTCGACGCAGCCGGTGATGATGATGCCGAACAGCTTGTTGCGCTCGCCCTCGCGGATGATCGCGACATTGCTCGTCACCTGGCGCCAGACCGCGACACGCAGCACTTCCCAGATCTCGACGTTCTCGAACTCGGTGAAGAAGTCCAGTTTGCGCAGCGTCTCGAAATGCCGGGTGTCCTGTACCGTCTCGTCCTCCTCGAGGATCTGGTAGCGCACCGCCGAGAGGTCCTTGGCCATCTCGGCGCCGTTGCGGTAGCGGCTGTAGAGGTCCTTTTCCAGTGCCCGCTTGAGGATGGCGTTGAGCCCTTCCGGCAGGTTGGGATTGAGCGCGGTGACGGCCGGCGCATCGGTATTGATGATGCGATAGACCAGTGTCGCCTGGTTGGCGGCACGGAACGGCAGACGCCCGGTCAGCAGCTGGAACAGCACGACGCCGAGCGAGTAGATGTCGGTCTTCTGGTTGAGCGGGTAGTTCTTGATCTGCTCCGGCGACATGTAGGCCGGCGAGCCGACGCCCATGATGAAGGTCGAGTCTCGGTCGAGATCCTTGTTCATGTTCAGCGCCAGGCCGAAATCGGCGAGCTTGGCCTCGTCGCCGGCGGCGACCATGATGTTGGCCGGCTTGATGTCGCGGTGGATGATGCCCTGGCGGTAAGCCGCATCGAGCGCCATGCAGCACTTGAAGATGATGCCGGTGACGCGGTGCATCGGCAGCAGCTTGTCGATGCGGCAATGCTGCTCGAGGCTGAAGCCGTCGACGTACTCCATGGCCAGATAGGCGAATTCCTCCTCGACCACGGCATCGAAGACGCGCACGATGTTGGGATGATCGAGGCGCTTCGAGACCATTCCCTCGTTCTGGAACAGCTTGCGCATGCGCCGCGACATGGCGGCGCTGTCCTGCCCGAAGCGGATCACCTTGACCGCGACCTGGCGGTCGGCATCGGGGTCGTCGCAAAGGTACACCGTGGCGGTGGCGCCTTTGCCCAGTTCGCGCAGCACGCGGTATTTGCCTATCGTCTCCATGCCCGGCATGTGTGGATGAATACGGAAAACATCGTAGCACGCAGGGCGTGCGGCTTCGGTCTCCGCGTGCGCCAAGAAATTTTTGCCGACCCTCTTGAAATGCCGCCGCCCGGCCCCAGATAGACCAGCAGTTTTTTTGGAGAAATGCGCATGTCCACCCCCGAGAACACGCCGGAAGCCATGCTGGGCAACGAGCCCGCCAGTGCCGCCCCGGCCGCCGAAAGCGTCGCCACCGAAAGCCACACCGACACCCTGCCGAGCATCGAGGAGCAGTTCCGCGCCCTCGAACTGAAGGCCGCCGAACACTACGATGCCTGGCTGCGCGCCAAGGCCGAGGGCGAGAACATCCGCCGCCGCGCCCAGGAAGACATCGCCAAGGCCCACAAGTTCGCCGTCGAGAAATTCGCCGGCGAGCTGCTGGCCGTCAAGGACAGCCTGGAAGCCGCGCTGGCCGTGCCCGAGCAGACCGTCGAGAGCTTCAAGTCCGGCGTCGAGCTGACCCTGAAGCAACTGGTGTCCGCCTTCGAGAAGAACGCCCTGGTCGAAGTCAATCCGGCCGGCGAGAAGTTCGATCCGCACAAGCACCAGGCGATCGGCATGGTCGATTCCGAACAGGAAGCCAACACCGTCGTCACCGTGCTGCAGAAGGGCTACCTGATCGCCGAGCGCACGCTGCGTCCGGCACTGGTCATGGTCGCCAAGCCGAAGGCTTGAAATCCGGGGCGCCGCCCCCACCTCCAGAACATCCCAAATTCACCCGCATTCAGTAAAGGAAGACAACATGGGCAAGATCATCGGTATCGACCTCGGCACCACCAACAGCTGCGTCGCCATCATGGAAGGCGGCACCCCGAAGGTCATCGAGAACTCCGAAGGCGCGCGTACCACGCCGTCGGTCATCGGCTATGCCGAGGACGGCGAGATCCTCTCCGGCGCCCCGGCCAAGCGCCAGGCCGTGACCAACCCGAAGAACACGCTGTACGCCGTCAAGCGCCTGATCGGCCGCCGCTTCGAAGAGAAGGAAGTGCAGAAGGACATCTCCCTGATGCCCTACAGCATCGTCAAGGCCGACAACGGCGACGCGTGGGTCTCGGTGCGCGACAAGAAGATCGCCCCGCCGCAGGTGTCCGCCGAAGTGCTGCGCAAGATGAAGAAGACCGCCGAAGACTATCTCGGCGAGGAAGTCACCGAAGCCGTCATCACCGTGCCGGCCTACTTCAACGACAGCCAGCGCCAGGC
>DASUZG010000049.1:0-12173 GCA_036376995.1 Azonexus sp.
CGGCGCGCATCGAAACCGGCCTGGCCGACGCCCTGCCGGCCGGCGAACCGCTGCCAGCGCTGTTGCAGGTGCGCACCGACTGGCTGCGCACCCTGCGCCACCGCTGGGAAGCCATCAATAATGCCTGGAACCAGCAGGTGCTCGGTTTCGACCGCGAGCGCCAGCGCGACCTGCTGGCCCGCTTCGGCCTGCCCGATGCCGACTGGCGCGACCTGGCCGTGGCACTGGGCCTGGCCACCGGCCTGCTGCTGGCGGCCAGCCTGGCCTGGGCGCTGCATCACCGGCCGCGCCACGACCCCGCCGCGCAGCTGTGGCAAAAAGCCCTGCGACAGCTGGCGCGTAGACAAGTACACTGCGCGCCCGGGGAAACGCCGCTCGCCCTGGCCGCCCGCGTCGGCACCGAGCGCCCCGAGCTGGCCGCGCCACTGGCGCGGGTCGTCGAGGCCTACCTGCTGGCCCGCTACGGCACCGCCAGCCACGATCTGAAACCGCTGCGCGCCGCCATTGCGCGCCTGCCCTGATGGAGAAGTCGTTGAAGTCATTCCTCGCCGCCCTGGCGCTCGCCGCGCTGTCTGCCCCCACTTTCGCTGGCGCCGAGCAGCCGGCCTTCGCCGACGAACCGGCGGTCGTCGACTTCGCCCGCGACCTCGAGCAGCGCCATGGCTTCAACTCGGCCGAGCTGCTCGGCCAGTTCGCGCAGACCCGCCCGAATGCGCGCGTCCTGCAACTGATCCAGCCGCCCAGCTCGCCGCAGCAGCGTTCCTGGGAACGCTACCGGCCGCGCTTTCTCAACGACCGGCGCATCGACGGCGGCGCGCGCTTCTGGCAGGACAACCTGACCACGCTGGTGCGCGCCCGCGCCTTCTACGGCGTGCCCGAGGAAATCGTCGTCGCCATCATCGGCGTCGAAACCGAATACGGCCGCAACACCGGCGGCTTCAGCGTGCTAGAGGCGCTGGCCACACTGGCCTTCCACTATCCGCGACGGGCCGAGTTCTTCCGCACCGAACTCGAACAGTTCCTGCTGCTGGCCCGCGAAAACCGCCTCGATCCGCTGGCGGTCAAGGGCTCCTTCGCCGGCGCCATCGGCATTCCGCAATTCATGCCGGGTAGCCAGCGGCGCTACGGCATCGATTTCGACGGCGACCAGCGCGTCGATCTGAGCGGCAGCGTCGAGGATGCCATCGGCAGCGTTGCCCGCTTCCTCGAACAGCACGGCTGGCAAGCCGGCCAGCCGATCGCCGTGCCGGCCAGCGTGCCGGGCGCGCCGGACCCGGCACTGATTGAGGCCGGCATCCGGCCGAGCCTGCCGGTCAGCCAGCTGCGCAACCAGGGCATCATCGCCGCCGCCGACCCGCAGGCGGTGGTCACGCTGGTCGACCTCGTCTCGCCCGGCAAGGCCACCGAGTACTGGCTCGGCTTCGACAATTTCTATGTGATCACCCGCTACAACCGCTCCAGCTTCTACGCCATGTCGGTGTTCCAGCTGGCCGAGGCGATCCGCCAGCGGATGCCGGCCGAGCTGCGCGCCGCCGGCAATGGCGGCGGGCCGCTGCGTTAGAGCAGCGAGTCGCGCGAGATGTTGCCGCGCTTGATGATCTTGCGCAGCCGGTCGAGCCCTTCCATCTGAATCTGCCGGACCCGTTCGCGGGTCAGGCCGAGATCGCTGGCGATCAGGTCGAGCGTCGCCACGTCGGCCCCGTTCAGGCCGTAGCGGCGCTCGATCACCGAGCGCTGGCGTTCGCTCAGTTCGGCCAGCCAGTCGTCGACCAGGGTGCCGATCTCGCTCGACTGCAAGAGCGTTTCCGGATCGCCGCCGGTGTCGTCGGCGATCAGTTCACCCATGGTGTGGTTGGGATCGATTTCCAGCGGGGCATCAAGCGAGGCGATGTGCTCGTTCAGCGACAGGATGCGGCGCACGTCCTCGACCGGCCGGTCGAGCAGCAGCGCCACACGCTCGACCGTCGAATCGCGGCGATCAGCCGATTCCAGATGGCGCATGGCGCGCAGCACCAGGTTGATTTCCTTGACCACATGCACCGGCAGGCGGATGGTCCGCGACTGGTTCATGATGCCGCGCTCGATGCTCTGGCGGATCCACCAGGTGGCATAGGTCGAGAAGCGGAAACCGCGCTCCGGGTCGAATTTCTCGAGGGCATGGATCAGACCGAGGTTGCCTTCCTCGATCAGGTCGAGCAACGGAATGCCGCGGTTCAGGTAATGCTTAGCGATATTCACGACGAGCCGCAGGTTGTGCTCGATCATCGTCTGGCGGGCGGCAAAATCGCCGGCCCGCACGCGGCGGGCCGTCGCCACTTCCTGCTCCGGGGTCAGCAGCGGCTTGGCCCCGATTTCATTGAGGTACAGCTGGGTCACATCCTCGAGCAGCTCGAACTCCGGCGCCGCCGCTTCGGCTTCGGGCAACAGCGCGGGATCGGGCTGCCCCTCGAAATCCTCTTCGTCGACGCTGTCGTCCAGGACGCTCATCTTTTCGGCAGATACTGTGCCGGATCGACCGGCTTGCCCTGCTTGCGGATTTCGAAATGCAGCTTCACCGCCTCGGCATCGGTATTGCCCATTTCGGCGATCTTTTGGCCGCGGCTGACCTGCTGGCCTTCCTTGACGAGGATCTTGCGGTTGTGGGCGTAAGCCGAGAGGAAGGCGGCGTTGTGCTTGATGATCACCAGTTCGCCATAGCCGCGCAGTCCGGTGCCGGCATAGACCACCTTGCCGTCGCCGGCGGCGATCACCGGGTCGCCGGCCTTGCCGGCAAAATCGAGGCCCTTGTTGCCGGACTCGCTGAACGGTGCCACCACCTTGCCCGCCGCCGGCCAGATCCACGGCACATCGTCGGGACCGGTGGCCGGTGCCGGCGCGGGTGCGGGTGCCGCGACGGCCGGCTCGGGCTTCGCTTCGACACGCGCTTCGGGTCGTGCCGGAGCTTCCGGCGCCCGGCCCAGGCGGGCATAGGCCTCGTCGGAATACGGTTCCTTGCCCACCCGCGGTTCGCGCTTCAGGCCATTCTCCGGCACCACGGCAACCGGCGCATCGAGCGAACGCGACTCGACGCCGTTCCCGATGGCGATCGGCGTCGTCACCACGGCACCGCTGCTGCCGCTATCCGCAGCGACCGGCGGCACCACCCGCAGCACCTGCCCTTCGCGGATTGCCGACGGATTGGCGAGGTTGTTCCAGGTAGCGATATCGCGGTAATCCTGACCGTTCTCCATGGCGATGCGATACAGCGTATCGCCGCGCTTGACCGTGTAGTAGCCCGGACCGGTCGGCTGCACGCTCCTGGCCTGCGCCGTCGAGCTGCGGTCCACGGTCGGCGCCGGCTGCTGGCTGAAACAGCCGGCCAGCAATGCGGACAAGGCGAAAAGAAAAACTCGGATCATTGCGTTCCTGCAAGAAGCGGGACAAACCGGACGGCATCGAGCCGCTTTTCGACAAATCCCTGGGGCGTGCTTTCAATGAAGCTAAGATACTGCTCGGTCGTCCCGACCGGCAAGACCAGCCGACCACCGGGCGCCAGTTGCTGCAGCAGCGCCGGCGGCACCCGTGACCCGGCCGCCGCCACGACAATGCTATCGAAGGGTCCCGCTTCCGGCAATCCCATCTGGCCGTCGGCATATTTCAGGCGAACGTTGAACTGCTGCAACACGCGCATGTTGGCTTTCGCCTTGTCCAGCAACTGCGCGATGCGTTCGACGGCATACACTTCGTGGGTCAGTTGCGCCAGCACCGCCGCCTGATAGCCGCAACCGGCACCGATTTCCAGGGTCTTGCCGAGCGACGGGCGGCCATCGAGCAGCAATTCGATCATCCGCGCAACGATGTAAGGCTGCGAGATGGTCTGGCCCATGCCCAGGGGCAACGCGGTATCCTCGTAGGCCCGCGAGGCCAGCGCCTCCTCGACGAAAACGTGGCGCGGCACGGCCGCCATCGCCGCCAGAACCGCTTCGTTCCGGATACCTTTTTCGCGCAGCCGCTCGATCATGCGCGTCCGCGTCCGCTGCGAGGTCATGCCTATCCCGTGCAACACGCTGGCGATCACCTCATCCAGTCGCGCACCGCTCCCAGCTGGGCGGTATGCGTCAGATCGATCTGCAGCGGCGTGATCGACACGCAACCCCGTTCGACGGCATTGAAATCGGTTCCCGGCCCGGCATCGGCCGCGGCGCCGGCAGCGCCGACCCAGTAAACCGTCTCGTTGCGCGGCGACGTCATGCGCACCACCGGCTCGGCCTTGTGCCGCCGTCCGAGCCGCGTCACTTCCATGCCCTGCAGTTCGCCATAGGGAATATCCGGCACATTCACGTTGAGCAATACCGGTTCGCGAATCGGATCGCGAATGAAGCGTTCGACCAATTCCCGCGCAATCTTGGCGGCCGAAGCGAAATGACGACCTTCGAAACTGGTCAGCGATATCGCGATGGACGGCAAACCGAGCAGATAACCCTCGGTAGCCGCCGCGACCGTTCCGGAATATATGGTGTCGTCACCCATATTGGCGCCGAGATTGATACCGGAAACAATAATATCCGGTAGGTTATCCAGCATTCCCGTCACGGCGAGATGCACGCAATCGGTCGGTGTTCCATTGACGAAATAAAAACCGTTGGCCGCCTGCTTGAGATGCAGCGGCCGATCCAGCGTCAGCGAATTGCTGGCGCCACTGCGATTCTGCTCCGGGGCGACAACGGTTATTTCGCCGAGGCCGGACAGTTCAGCGGCCAGCGCGGCCAGCCCGGGCGCGAAATATCCGTCGTCGTTACTGAGCAGAATGCGCATGGATCAAACCAGGAGATTGTCGAGACTGCCGCCGTTGGCCATCCAGGCTTCGACCCATTTGGGCTTGCGGCCGCGCCCGGTCCATTCCAGGGCAGCATCTTGCGGATGGCGGTATTTGACGCGCACCTTGGCGCCGGTAGCGGCCTTGGCTTTGGCGTCCTTGGTCAGCAATTCCTCGATGGCATAACCCCGGGCTTTGGCGAAAGCGCGAACTTCATTCAGGATATTGACCTTTTCCTGAGCTTCGCGCCGCTTCAATTCGGCGGGAATCTGCTGCTGCAAATCGCGCAATTGGGCGGCGGACAAAGTCGATAAATCCATGATTACCTCCGTAACAATATGGGTGGCAATAATCTAATTTGTCCGGATATATAAATCAACGGTTTAAAAATTAAAAAACCGGCCAAAGCCGGTTTATTAATTTGGTCGGGGCGGCGGGATTCGAACTCGCGACCCCTTGCACCCCATGCAAGTGCGCTACCAGGCTGCGCTACGCCCCGACAAGCTGACTATTATACCTGAAACAGCCGCGATTCAAAGCCGCAACATTTCGATAATCGATTGCAGCTCTTGGCGCAAACCACCGGACTGCTTGGGCGCCTCGCCCTTGCCCGGCTCGACCGCAAGGGTAACAGCCCCGCCCTCGTCCAGCCGATTGCGCGCACCGCTGATCGTAAACCCCTGGTTGTAAAGCAGTTCACGAATACGGCGCACCAGCAGCACTTCGTGATGCTGGTAATAGCGCCGGTTGCCGCGGCGCTTGACCGGCTTCAACTGGTTGAATTCCTGCTCCCAGTAGCGCAGCACATGCGGCTTGACGCCACACAACTCGCTGACTTCGCCGATGGTGAAGTAGCGTTTGGCAGGAATGGGCGGCAGTTCGTCGCCGGAGGTGGTTTTAGGCCGCGGTTCCATCGAAGGCTAGCTCAACGTCGGACTTCAGCTTCTGGCTGGCATGGAACGTCACGACACGCCGTGCCGTGATGGGAATTTCCTCGCCGGTTTTGGGATTGCGCCCGGGGCGCTGGGGTTTGTCACGCAACTGGAAGTTGCCGAAGCCCGAGAGTTTCACGCCATCGCCGGTTTCCAGCGAATTGCGGATTTCTTCGAAAAATGCCTCGACCATATCCTTGGCCTCACGCTTGTTGAGACCGACCTTCTCGAAGAGCAGGTCAGCGAGTTCGGCTTTGGTCAGCGTCATCGTTGTCTTTTCCATCAGGCACGCAGTTGAGCACCGAACGCCTGTTCAAGACAGGACACCAGTTGCTGCATCGCAGCATCAACTTCCGAATCTAGCAAAGTGCGTTGAGTATCTTGCATAACTATCCGGAAAGCAAGACTTTTTTTGTTTTCCGGGACACCCTTGCCGGCATATAGATCGAACAATTGGACGTCGCGAACCAGTTCTGGTTTACCCTGCTGCAAGCCATCGAGCAGGGCCTGCAGCGACAGGTCCTGGTCGACCACGACAGCGAGGTCGCGAACGACCGGCTGGAATTTCGAGACTTCGGCGAACGCCGGCACCCGGGCTTGCTTGAGCGCAGCGAAATCCAGCTCGAAGACGACCGGCGACTGCGGCAATTCGTATTTCTGGACCCATTGCGGATGCAGTTCGCCGAGACAACCGATATCCCGGCCCTCGAGCAGCACGCGCGCCGCCCGTCCGGGATGGAGCGCCGGATGGTTCAGCTTTTCCCAGCGCAGAACGGCCGGCGCCAGAAGGGCTTCGAGATCACCCTTGACATCATAAAAGTCGACTTTGCGCGCACCACCGGCCCAACCTTCGGGCAAGGCGCCGCCATACGCCAGGCCGGCCAGACGCCACGGCTGACTGAAACCGCCAACCGGAGCCCCTTGCACGTCACGCTGGAAACAGCGCCCCAGTTCGAACAAGCGCACACGGGCCTGCTTGCGCCGCAGGTTGGTGACCAGATTGGTGACCAGCCCGCCAATCAAGGTCGAGCGCATCACCGCCATCTGGCTGGCAATCGGATTGGCCAGGCGGATCAGTTCGGCTTCCGCGGTCTTGCCAGCGAAATCAGCTTCCCACGCCTCTTCGACAAAGGCGAAGTTAACCACTTCCTGGTAGCCGCGATCGGCCAGCATCTGGCGGATGCGATAAGCCGGGCGCTGCGCTTCCGGCTGCAGCATCATCTTCATCCGGCCGCGCGGGGCCGGTGCCGGGATATTGTCGTAACCGTAGAGACGGGCGATTTCCTCGATCAGGTCTTCCTCGATTTCCATGTCGAAGCGCCAGGACGGCGGCGTCACTAGGAAATCTTCACCCTGCCGTTCGAAAGTCAGCGCCAGACCGGTAAACAGGCTGGCGATGCGCTCGGCACCGAGCGACAGGCCGAGTACCTTCTCGGCGCGGGCGGTGCGCAGGCGCACCGGCTTGCGGGCCGGCAGTTCGGCCTTGGCCTCGACGACCGGGCCGGCCTGGCCGCCGCAGATGTCGAGAATCAGTTGCGTGGCGCGCTCGAGGGCGCGGCGAGTGCCACCGAAGTCGACGCCACGCTCGAAGCGGTGCGAGGCATCCGAGCCAAAGCCATAGCGGCGGGCGCGACCGGCGATGGCCTTCGGCGCGAAGAAGGCGGACTCAAGGAAGAGTTCCGTGGTTTCCAGCGTGATGCCGCTCTCCTCGCCACCCATGATGCCGGCCATGGCCAGGGGCTTCACGTCGTCGGCGATCGTCAACACATCGGCATCGACAGCGATGGTCTGCTCATTGAGCAGCAGCAGCTTTTCTTCCGGCCGCGCCAGACGGGCATGCACCGTTCCGGAGAGCTTGGTGTTGTCGAAGGCATGCAGCGGCTGGCCGAGTTCGAGCATCACGTAGTTGGTGATATCAACCAGCGCCGAAATCGCGCGGATACCGCTGCGTTCGAGGCGGCGCCTCATCCATTCCGGGGTCGCCGCCTTGGCATCGACGCCCTTGACGACGCGGCCGTAGTACAGCGGGCAGGCCTCCGGCGCATCGAGCACGACAGGACGGCTATCGGCGATGCTGCCCTGGACTGCAACCACTTCCGGTAAACGGGTCGCCGCGCCGGTGATCGCCCCGACCTCGCGGGCGACGCCGAGCAGCGACAGGCAGTCGGCACGGTTCGGGGTCAGTTTCAGTTCGAACTGGTTGTCGTCGAGTTCGAGGTAATTGCGAATGCTCTGCCCGACCGGCGCGTCGACCGGCAGGATCAACAGGCCGGAGGCTTCTTCGGCGATGCCCAGCTCCTTGGCCGAACAGAGCATGCCGGAAGACTCGATGCCGCGAACCTTGGCGATCTTGATCGTGAAATCGCCCGGCAGTTGGGCACCGGGCAGGGCACACGGCACCTTGAGGCCGACGGCAACATTCGGCGCGCCGCAGACGATGGTCGTCGGGGCGCCGCTGCCGGTGTCAACCCGGCAGACATTCAGGCGATCGGCATCGGGATGCTTGACGACTTCCAGCACATGGGCAACCACGACGCTGTCGAAAACAGGGGCCACCGGCTTGAGTTCCTCGACTTCGAGGCCGGCCATGGTCAGCAGATGGGAAAGTTCCTCGCTCGTCAGCTTCGGATCGACGAGGGTACGCAACCAGCATTCGGAAAATTTCATTGGCGTGACTCGAATGGGGATCAGGCGAACTGGCGCAAGAAGCGCAGGTCGCCTTCGAAGAAGAGGCGCAGGTCATTGACGCCGTAGCGCAGCATGGTCAGGCGGTCGGGGCCGAAACCGAAGGCGAAGCCGGTGTACTTTTCCGGATCGATGCCGGCAATCTTCAGCACGTTCGGATGAACCATGCCGCAACCAGCGATTTCCAGCCAGCGGCCTTTCAGCGCACCGCTCATGAAGGCGACGTCGATTTCGGCGGACGGCTCGGTAAACGGGAAGAAGGACGGACGGAAACGTACCGTCAGCTCGTCGGTCTCGAAGAAACTCTTCAGGAAATCGGCGATGACACCCTTGAGGTCGGCGAACGAGACGTTTTCACCAACCCACAGGCCTTCGACCTGGTGGAACATCGGCGAATGGGTCGCATCGGAATCGACGCGATAGACGCGGCCCGGCGCAATGATGCGGATCTCGGGCATGTTTTCCAGCTGACCATATTTGGCGACATGCGCCTGCATGTAACGGGCCTGGATCGGGCTGGTATGGGTGCGCAGCAGCACCTTGTCGGCCAGTGTGCCGTCCGGGTTCTGCAAGTAGAACGTGTCGTGCATCGAACGCGCCGGGTGGTCCTCGGGCGTGTTCAGCGCGGTGAAATTATGGAAATCCTCTTCGATTTCCGGGCCGTCGGCGACTTCAAAGCCGATCGAGGCGAACAGGGATTCGATGCGCTCCAGCGTGCGCGTCACCGGATGCAGGCCGCCACGCGTCTCGCTGCGCCCGGGCAGCGTGACATCCAACGCCTCTTCGGCCAGGCGCGCTTCCAGCGCGGCCTTGCGGATCGCCTCGCGACGGTCGTTGAGAGCGGTTTCGACGGCAGTCTTGGCGACGTTGATCGCCGCTCCGGCCGTCTTCTTTTCCTCGGGCAGCAGCTTGCCCAGGCCCTTCAGCAGTTCGGTGATCTGGCCGCTCTTGCCAAGAAAACGGGCCTTGGCCTGCTCCAGCGCGTCCGGGTCGGATATGGCAGCGAATGCGGCACGCGCTTCGCCAACGATTTGATCAAGATTGTCCATGGACTTCCACCTACAAAACCACCAACAAAAAAGGAGGCTTTCGCCTCCTTTTTTTCTTCAAGCTTTCGCTCAGGCGCCGAGCTTGGCCTTGGCCTGCGCGGCCAGGGCGGCAAACGCCGGCTGATCGAAGACGGCCAGGTCGGCCAGGACCTTGCGGTCGACTTCGATATTCGCCTTCTTCAGACCGTTCATGAAGGTGCTGTACTTCATGCCCAGCTCGCGAGCGGCGGCATTGATACGGGCGATCCACAGGGAACGGAACTGACGCTTGCGCTGACGACGGTCACGGTACTGGTATTGACCGGCCTTCATCACCGCCTGTTTGGCGATGCGATATACGTTCTTGCGGCGACCGCGGTAACCCTTGGCCTGGGCCAGAACCTTTTTGTGACGGGCGCGAGCCGTTACACCACGTTTAACTCGGGACATGTGTTATCTCCTTACGCGTAGGGCATCATGGCGCGCACGGAAGCGGCATCCCGCTCGTGCACAGCAACGGCACCGCGCAGGTGACGCTTGTTCTTGGTGGTCTTCTTGGTCAGGATGTGACGCTTGAAGGCTTGACCGCGCTTGATGCTGCCACCGGCGCGGATCGAGAAACGCTTCTTGGCGCTGCTCTTGGTCTTCATCTTGGGCATTTGGATGCTCCTTAATGACATGCCGTCAGGTGGTTCCCGGCGGGAACGCTTGCTCTACCCGAAAGCACTTGTTATTTCGGCAGTCGGCAATTGCTTTCCGAACTACCGGGTACTGCTCTTACCGGACAAAAAACGGGGTCCGGAAAATCACTTCTTCTTGGCCGGCGCGATGATCATGATCATCTGGCGGCCTTCCATCTTCGGCATCTGTTCGACCTGGCCAACCGCTTCGAGGTCAGCCTTGATCCGTTCCAGCTGGCGCATACCGAACTCCTGGTGCGCCATTTCGCGACCGCGGAAGCGCAGGGTCACCTTGACCTTGTCTTCTTCCTCCAGGAAGCGAATCATGTTCCGCAGCTTGATCTGGTAGTCGTTTTCGTCAGTACCCGGGCGCAGCTTGACTTCCTTGACCTGGACCTGCTTCTGCTTCAACTTGGCTTCATGGGCACGCTTTTGTTCCTGGTACTTGAACTTGCCGTAATCCATGACGCGGCAGACCGGCGGCTTGGCCATCGGGGCGATCTCGACCAGATCGACACCGGCCTCCTCAGCCATCTGCAAGGCAGCGCGGATGCTCACGATCCCCAGCTGCTCACCATCCATCCCCTGGAGACGAATCTCCGGAACCGTGATTTCTTCGTTGAGGCGATGCGCCTTGTTCTGAGCTATGGTGAAACCCCCGAAAACAACAATAATTAAGCCGTGCCACTACGCGCCGCGACTTCGCTATGAAGTCGCTCGATCAGGGCATCGACAGTCATCTGTCCGAGATCCTGACCACCGCGTGTACGCACGGCCACCAGTCCTTCCGCCTTTTCCTTGTCGCCGACGACGAGTTGGTAAGGCAGACGATTCAAGCTATGTTCCCGGATTTTATAGGTAATTTTCTCGTTACGCAAATCGGACTGGGCCCTGAAGCCCGCCTGGTGTAGCTTTTGCGCGATTTCAGCAGCGTAATCAGCCTGTTTCTCCGAGATATTCAGAACCACCGCCTGCGTCGGCGCCAGCCACAACGGCAGCGCTCCGGCGAAGTTCTCGATCAGGATGCCGATGAAGCGCTCCAGCGAGCCGAGAATCGCGCGATGCAGCATCACCGGCACCTTGCGTTCGTCGTTGGCATCGACGTATTCGGCGCCGAGCCGGCCCGGCATCGAGAAATCGACCTGCATCGTGCCGCACTGCCAGGAACGGCCGATGGCGTCCTTGATATGGAATTCGATCTTCGGCCCGTAGAAAGCACCCTCGCCCGGCAGTTCCGTCCACTCCAGACCAGCCGCGCGCAAGCCCTGGCGCAGCGCCTCCTCGGCCTTGTCCCAGACCGCATCGGAACCGACCCGGCTATCCGGACGTAGCGCCAGCTTGACGGCGACATCATGGAAGCCGAAATCGGCATAGACCTTCTTGACCAGCGCATTGAAGGCGGTCACTTCGGATTCGATCTGATCCTCGGTACAGAAGATGTGACCATCATCCTGGACGAAGCCGCGCACGCGCATCAGGCCGTGCAGCGCGCCGGTCGGTTCGTTGCGGTGGCAGGAACCGAATTCCCCGTAGCGCAGCGGCAGTTCGCGGTAGGAGCGCAGATCGGCATTGAACACCTGGACATGCCCCGGACAGTTCATCGGCTTCACCGCGTAATCGCGGTTTTCGGAAGCCGTGGTGAACATGTTGTCCTTGTAGTGCTCCCAGTGCCCGGACTTCTCCCACAGCGTCTTGTCGAGGATCTGCGGGCAGCGCACTTCCTGGTAGCCGTTGTTGCGATAGACGGCGCGCATGTACTGCTCGATTTCCTGCCACACCGCCCAACCCTTGGGGTGCCAGAAGACCAGCCCCGGCGCCTCGTCCTGCATGTGGAACAGGTCGAACTGCTTGCCCAGGCGGCGATGGTCGCGCTTCTCGGCCTCTTCGAGCATGTGCAGGTAGGCGTCGAGATCTTCCTTCTTGGCCCAGGCCGTGCCGTAGATGCGCTGCAGCATCTCGTTCTTGGAGTCGCCGCGCCAGTAAGCGCCGGCCACCTTCATCAGCTTGAAGACCTTGAGCTTGGCCGTGGTCGGCACGTGCGGGCCGCGGCACA
>DASUZG010000050.1:0-2842 GCA_036376995.1 Azonexus sp.
CGCGCACCAGTTGGCGCAGGATCGAAGTCTTTTGCGGCGAACGTAGGCCCTTGCCATGCACCACGCGCACGCAGCGCCGGCCGTGCTGTAGGGCTTCGGCCAGGAAGGCGGCCAGCAGTTGGCGCGCTTCGTCCCGGTTCAAGCCATGCAGGTCGATTTCGTCCTGGAGCACCCAGCGGCCGCGGCGCAGGTCGCGCAGCACGCTGGCGGCCAGTCCATTACGCAGGTAGTGCGGCTCGTCGCCGCCTTCCAGGCGGTCCTGCAGGCCGATGGCGCCATGCAGGCTTTCGTGCAGGGCCGCCTGTTCGTCGGCCAAGTGTTGCAGCGGCCGCGGCGGGGGCGGCGGCCGCTGGCGCTGGATGCGACCCGAATCGGGCAGTGGCCGGGCATCGGCCACTGCGGCGCGAAAGACGGCCAGATCGTCCGGGTCGATCATGCTGGCGGCGGGGGGTCAGCCCAGGTGGTCGAGGTAGCGCTCGGCATCGAGCGCCGCCATGCAGCCGGTGCCGGCCGAGATGCAGGCCTGCTTGTAGATCTGGTCGGCCACGTCGCCGGCGGCGAAGACGCCGGGAATGCTGGTCTGCGTGGCGTTGCCGGTGCGGCCGCACTGGGTGATCAGGTAGCCGCCGTCCATCTCCAGCTGGCCGGCGAACATGTCGGTGTTCGGCTTGTGGCCGATGGCGATGAACACGCCGAAGACATCGACCTGGCTGGTATCGCCGGTCTTGACGCTCTTGACGCGCAGGCCGGTGACGCCGGAATCGTCGCCGAGCACTTCGTCGAGCGTGGTGTCGTAGAGGATCGTGACCTTGCCGGCCTTTTCCTTCTCGAACAGCTTGTCCTGCATGATCTTCTCGGCGCGGAACTTGTCGCGGCGGTGGATCAGCGTCACATGGCTGGCGATGTTGGCGAGGTACAGCGCCTCCTCGACCGCGGTGTCGCCGCCGCCGACGACGGCGACCGGCTTGTTGCGGTAGAAGAAGCCGTCGCAGGTGGCGCAGGCGGAGACGCCCTTGCCCATGAACTTCTCTTCGGACGGCAGGCCGAGGTACATGGCCGAGGCGCCGGTGGCGATGATCAGCGCGTCGCAGGTGTAGGTGCCGGCGTCGCCGATCAACGTGAACGGCTTCTTGGTGACCTTGGCGGTGTGGATGTGGTCGAAGATGATCTCGGTGTCGAAACGGCGGGCATGGGCCTCGAAGCGGGCCATCAGTTCAGGGCCCTGGACGCCGTCGGCGTCGGCCGGCCAGTTGTCGACATCGGTCGTCGTCATCAGCTGGCCGCCCTGGGCGAGGCCGGTGATCAGCACCGGCTTGAGGTTGGCGCGGGCCGCATAGACGGCGGCGGTGTAGCCGGCCGGGCCGGAACCGAGGATGATGAGGGGACTGTGGCGGGACGATGCGGACATGGCATTCCTCTTGGTTGGTCAAGGGAAAAATTATAGCCTTGTCCGGATTTTTCCGCCTTTCTTGGCTGTATGCGAAAGCGGTTTATAATCGTTCCATAACCCCATGAACGGAAAATGATTTATGCCAACAAGCCAATACGGCCTGAGCGTGGTGGTACTGCGCAATGTGCCGCTGTTTTCGGGGCTGAGCGAATCCGAACTGGAGAAGCTGTCCAAGGTCAGCGGACGCCGCCGCGTCGAGCGCGGCGCCTTCGTGGTGCGGGCGGCGGAATTGACGGATTCGCTGTACGTCCTGCTGACCGGCCGCGCCAAGGTGACCAATACCGATGAGGAAGGCCGTGAAATCATCCTCGCCTGGCTCGGGCCGGGCGAATTTTTCGGCGAAATGGGCCTGATCGACGGCAGTCCGCGCTCGGCCAACGTCGTCGCCAGCGAGGCCTGCGAATTGCTGGTGCTGAGCAAGGATGCCTTCCAGCGCTGCCTGCAGGACAACTTCCTGGTCGCCCAGCGGCTGATGCAGATTCTGGTCGGCCGCCTGCGCGAAGCCGACCGCAAGATCGAAAGCCTGGCGCTGCTCGATGTCTATGGCCGGGTCGCCCGCCTGCTGCTCGACATGTCGGTCGAGGAAGACGGCCGGCGCATCGTCAAGAAGAAGATCTCGAAGCAGGACATGGCGCGCATGATCGGCGCCTCGCGGGAAATGGTCAGCAAGGTGATGCGCGATCTCGAATTGCGCGGCTACATCGCAACGGAAAACGATCTGGTGGTGATTCTGGGTTCATGAAGAAGCTCGCGGGAAGAACGATGGATCGGGGCGCCAGCCCCTTGCCGGACAAGATCGGCACCTTGCTGCAGGAGTCGCGCTGGCTCGGCGTCGGCGCCGTGGCCCTGTTTTTGATCATGGCGCTGTGGGGCTTCCACCGCGACGATCCGGGCTGGTCGCACTCGGTGGTGACGCAGACCCTGCACAACCCGGCCGGCCGTGCCGGCGCCTGGGTCGCCGACCTGATGCTCTACGTCTTCGGCCTCTCCGCCTGGTGGTGGGTGGTGCTGCTCGGGATGTCGGTATGGTGGGGCTTCCACCGGCTGAAATCGGAAGCCGGCGCCGACCGCCGGCCGCTGTTCATCGCCCTGGGCGGCTTCGTCTTCCTGCTGGTGGCGAGCTCGGCGCTGGAAGCGCTGCGTTTCTATTCCCTGGAGGCGGAACTGCCGCTCAGCCCGGGCGGCTTGCTCGGGCTCGAAACCAGTCGCCTGCTGGCCGAACAGCTGGGCTACACCGGCTCGACGCTGTTTCTGCTGATGGCGATGGCGGCCGGCTGGAGCATTTTTTCCGGCATGTCGTGGTTGTGGGCCTTCGAGCGCCTGGGCTTTTTGCTCGAAGCGCTGGCCGGCCTGGCGATCGGCCGCGTCGAAGCCTGGCGCGACCGGCGCATC
>DASUZG010000051.1:0-5248 GCA_036376995.1 Azonexus sp.
GACAGGACGACGACCACCGGCAACAGCATGGCGACGCGCAGCAGCTTGACGAAAGTCGAGGTGTCGCCGACTTCCGGTGAAATCAGGTAGCCGGCGGCGACGACCTGGGCGACATCATGGATGGTGCCACCGATGAACACCGCCGAGGCGCTGGGATCGAGTTCGAGCAAGCGGGCGATGCTCGGATAGGCGATCATCGCCACCGTGGACAGCGCAGTGACGCCGACCACCGTAAACAGCGTGAAGCGCTGGTTTTCCTCGTTTTTCGGCAGCACCGCCGAGATCGCCAGGGCCGCCGAGGCACCGCAGATGGCCACGGCACCGCCGGTCAGCACGCCCTCGACCGCCGGCCGCTTCAAGATGCGGCCGAGCGCGACACCGAAGAGGATGGTCAGGAAGACACCGGCGATGACCATGGCGATCGACACGCTGCCGATCGAGGTGATCTGCTCGACGGTGATGCGCACCCCGAGCAGCGCCACGCCGAAACGCAGGACCTGGCGCGCCGTGAACTCGATGCCGGCCTTGACCTTCTCGCCTTGCGCGGCGAAGTTGAAGGCCATGCCGAAGAACAGCGCGTACAGCAGTTGCGGTCCGCCCTGGTGCTCGGAGACGAAGGTGGCCGCCATGGCGATGGTGATCGCCGTCAGGATGCCCGGCCACAGGGCTTTCCAGTGGGGGATGCGGTGCGCGAAGTAAGCTTGCATTTTTCCGGTTGCGGCCGTCTGACCGGTCTGGCTGAGGATCGTCATGGTCAGTGGCTCGCGGGACGCAGCGTGGAGAAGCTGAACTGGGCGCTGCGGGCCGGCTTGTCGAGCAGGAAGTAGGACAGCGCCGGGATCAGCACCAGGGCTCCGATCATGTTCCAGACGAACATGAAGGTGAGCAGGATGCCCATGTCGGCCTGGAACTTGATCGGCGACCAGACCCAGGTGACGACGCCGGCCGCCAGGGTGATGCCGACCAGGGCGACGACCTTGCCGGTGAATTGGATCGAGCGCTTGTAGGCGACGGCGAGCGACGCGCCGGCCCGTTGCTGGGCGAGCTGGATGCTCAGCAGGTAGAGCGCGTAGTCGACACCGATCCCGACCCCGAGCGCGATCACCGGCAGCGTCGCGACCTTGACGCCGATGCCGAGCGCCACCATCAGCGCCTCGCAGAGGATCGAGGTGACGACCAGCGGCACCACGGCGACGACGACGGCGCGCCAGTTGCGGAAGGTGATGAAGCACAGCAGGATCACCGCGCCATAGACGTAGAACAGCATGGTGCGGTTGGCGTCGCGGACGACGATGTTGGTCGCCGCCTCGATGCCGGCGTTGCCGGCCGCCAGCAGGAACTGGCGCTCGGGCGTGGAATGGGCCTCGGCGAAGCGCGCCGACTCGTCGACCACGCGCGCCAGCGTCTCGGCGCGATGGTCGGACAAATAGGCGATCACCGGCATTACCGAGCAATCGTTGTTGAACAGGTCGGGGTTGTTCACTGACGCCTGCTGCGCACCGTAGTTGAGCACGTCCTGGTTACGCGCCAGGGTCAGCCACTTCGGGCTGCCCTCGTTGGAGCCGGCGGTGATCTGGCGCACCGCGTTGCCGAGGAACACCGTCGTCTGCACGCCGGGCAGTTGCTGCAGGTTCCAGGCCAGGCGGTCGGACTCGACCAGGGTCTGGTAATTCAGGCAGCCTTCGGCCGGCGTCTTGACGATCACCGCGAACTGGTCGCTGGACAGAGAATAGCTGCCGGAAATGTAGGCGTTGTCGCGGTTGTAGCGCGAGTCGGCGCGCAGCTCCGGCGCCCCGGCCTCCAAGTCGCCGATCTTCAACTGCAGGCTGACGACGAAGCCGCCGACGGCCAGCGCCAGCGACACCAGCACAGCGCCCAGCGCCCAGCGGCGCTCGGTGAAGCGGTCGAGCCAGGACCACAGGCCGGCCAGCCCGCGGCCCGCCGACTCGGCCTGCTCGGCGCGCAGGCTGCGCTCGGCGGCAGCCTTGCTGACGCCGGTATAGGACAGCAGCACCGGCAGCAGGATCAGGTTGGTGAAGATCAGCACGGCCACGCCCATCGACGCCGACAGCGCCAGGTCCTGGATGACCGGGATGTCGATCAGCATCAGCACGGCGAAGCCGACGGCATCGGCCAGCAAGGCGGTCATGCCGGCCAGGAACAGGCGGCGGAAGGTGTAGCGGGCGGCGACCAGGCGATGCGTGCCGCGGCCGATGTCTTGCATGATGCCGTTCATCTTCTGCGCGCCGTGCGAGACGCCGATGGCGAAGATCAGGAAGGGCACGAGGATGGAGAAGGGATCGAGCTCGAAGCCGAGGATGGCGACCAGCCCGAGCTGCCAGGCAACGGCGACGACCGAGCAGGCAACGACCAGCGCGGTGCTGCGCAGGCAGCGGGTATAGGCGTAGATGATGGCGATGGCGATGGCGGCGGCGATGGCGAAATACATCATCACCTGCGACAGGCCGTCGATCAGGTCGCCGACCAGCTTGGCGAAGCCGATCATGTGGATGCGCGTGCCGGACTCCGGGGTTTCGTAGCGCTGGCGGATCTTCTCTTCCAGCGTCTTCGACAGCGCCCGGTAGTCGATTGCCTCGCCGGTGGCCGGATCCTTGTCGAGCAGCGGCACGACGATCATGCTCGACTTGAAGTCGTTGCCGACGAAGCGGCCGACGATGCCGGCGCGGGCGATGTTCAGGCGCAGCTTCTCGGTGGCCTCGGGCGAGCCGTCGTAGGAATCCGGCATCACCGGGCCGCCGCGGAAACCCTCCTCGGTCACTTCCGTCCAGCGCACGCCCGGCGTCCACAGCGACTTGACCCAGGCCCGGTCGACGCCGGGCGTCAGGAACAGCTCGTCGCTGATCTTGCGCAGCGTCTCCTGGTACTTCGGGTCGTAAATGTCGCCTTCGGTGTTCTCGACGACGATGCGCAGCACGTTGCCGAGGCCGCGCAATTCGGCGCGGTTGTCGAGGTAGTTCTTGATGTACGGCTGGCTCTGCGGAATCATCCGCTCGAAGCTGGCGTTCAGCGTCAGCTTCGTCGCCGCGCCGAAGAGCAGCACCAGCGTCGCGACGATGCAGGCGATGACCACCAGCAGGCGGTTGTTGAAGATCAGGCGCTCGAGCGCGGTGCCCGAGTTCGGATTGAAATCTTGCAGGCGCCGCACGATGGGCATGCGGTCCATGAGGTCGGTTGCGACAGCCATCGCGTGTCTCCTGGGGTTCTGTTTGTTGTTATTCTGGTTGGCTTACTGAACGGTCACGGCGCGCACGCCCCGGGCCCCGGCAATCACCCCGGTATCGCGGCCGAAGCAGGCCACGGCCGAGGCCGGCACGGCCTGGTCGAGCTTGACCGGGCGGAATTGCCGGCCGTCGTCGTCGCTGAGCAGCATGCGGCCGGCCTGGCTGACCAGCAGCAGGCGCCGGTCGCCGCAACTGGCGCTGCCGGTGATGCCGTCCTGCAGGCCGGTTTCGATCTTCTGCCAGGTCTTGCCGCCATCGGCGCTGCGGAAGGCATGGCCGCGCAGGCCATGGACGACCACCGCCGCGGCAGTGCCGGTGAGGCCGAAGAAGGTGCCCTTGTAGCCGGTGTCGAGAGCGACGAAGCGGCCGCGGGCGGCATCGAACTTCTGCACCATGCCTTGTTCGCCGACCAGGTAGAGGTCGTTGCCGACCTGGCGCAGCGCATAGAGATGCAGGCGATTCGGGTTGTCGGTGCGGTGATACCAGGGTTCCCAGCTCTTGCCGCCGTCGCGGGTCTGCAAAATGAGATTGAAGGCGCCGACGATGAAGCCGTGGTTGCGGTCGGCGAACCACACGTCGAGGAAGGTGTTCTCGGCGCCCTGGGCGGCGATGCGGCCGGCCTCGTCGATCAGCGCGGCGGCCGTCTCGGGCGAACCGAGGGTGCCGCGGGCGGCCTGCGCGCCGTAGTAATCAGTCATCAGCTTGCCGAGCGCGCGGCCATCGAGTTGCCGCGTCCAGCTCGCGCCGCCATCGGCGGAATGCAGCACGACGCCGTCGTGGCCGACCGCCCAGCCGGTTTCCGGCGTCGGGAAGCTGACCGCGACCAGGTCGGAACTGACCGGCACCCGGGCCTGCTGCCAGGACTGGCCGGCATCGTCGGAATAGACGATGTGGCCGCGCTGGCCGACGGCGACGAGCCGCTGGCCGGCACTGGCGACGCCGTTGAGCAGGCTCTTGGCGGCAAAGGGGCTGGTCCGCGCCGGAATGTCGAGTCCGTCGCGAAAGCCGGCGGCGTGCGCGGTTGGCGACAGGAACAGGGGCACGGCGGCTAGCGCGAGGAAGGTCTGGCGAAAGGACATGGCGGCCTCGTGAAGGGGGTTTAAATGCCGGGCAGGACTTCCCTGCCCGGCGGGCTCGGCGTTTAGCGGATGCCGGCGCCGGCCAGGGCTTCCGGCGACCAGTCGCGCTCGGCGGCCGGCTTACCGTGGCGCATGCCGCCGGTTTCGGCGGTGTAGCCGCTCAACGAGTAGGAACCGGCGATCAGGTCGTACAGGCCGTGCATGTCGCTCCACGGCGCCGGCGCGTCGTAGCTCGGCGTCAGGTAGGCGAAGCCGGCGCGGAACAGTTGGCCGCGGGCGTCGTACTGGTCGGAGGCGACGATGGTCCAGCTGTCCTCGTCGATATAGAAGGTGCGCTTGCTATAGACGTGACGCTTGCCTTCGCGCAGCGTGGCCTCGACCACCCAGACGCGGTGCTGCTCCCAGCGGACCAGGTCGGGATTGAGGAACTTCGGCTTCAGCAGCTCGTCCTTGGTCGAGCCGTAGGCCATCTTGTAGGTGTTGTAGGGCACCAGCATTTCCTTCTTGCCGACCAGCTTGAAGTCGAAGCGGTCCATCGAGCCCATGAACAGGAACACGTCGTCGAAGGTCGAGGTGCCGCCGGTACCCGGGTTCGGCGTGTCGTGCGCGAAGTCCGGCGCCACCTTGACGCGGCGCTGGCCGGGCAGGTATTGCCAGGCGCGGCGATCCTTGTCGGCGTAGTCGAGCGGATCGACGATCATCATCGCCTCGCCGGCGCGGCGGGCCGGGCCGCTGTAGGTAATGCGCTGCTTGTAGTAGGTGTCGCTGCCGGCCTTGTCGGCTTCCCAGTACGGGTATTCCTGGACGATGGAGCCTTCGGTCGACACCGAGGCGCGGCCGGAGGCGTCGATGTTCCAGTTGCGGTACTTCACCGTGTAGGCGATGCCCTGGTAGCGCACCAGGTGGTTCCACATGACTTCGTAGCCG
>DASUZG010000052.1:0-2082 GCA_036376995.1 Azonexus sp.
TCCGCCTTGACGCGGATCTTGACGTTGAAATCGACCACCCGCTTGACGGGGACGAGAATTTTCACTGCGCTCTCCTTTTTTACTCGACTACTTCTGTTTAACCCGGTGTGCGTTTGACAGACGCCGACTCAATCCGCACAATGACCATACTGTGTCGTATGGAAAAGCATACGGTAGCGTATGGAAAATAAAGCTGTCAAGTCCACTGCCATTCCCACTGCCATTCCGGAAGCTGAAACGCGTCCCGGCCGCACCCGCTCGCCACGCACCCAGCTCGATCCCGAGCGCTGGGTCATGGCGGCGATCGACGTGCTGGCCCGCGACGGCATCGCCGGCCTGCGCGTCGAAGTGCTGGCCAAGCGCTGCGGCGTGACCAAGGGCAGCTTCTACTGGCACTTCAAGGACCGCCAGGCCCTGTTCGACGCCGTCCTCGCCCACTGGAAGCGCGGCCGCATCCGCGACATCGAGAAGACCACCGCCGTCACGCCGGGCGCCGAGCGCGAGCGGCTGAACTACGTGATCGAGGTCTATGGTGCCAGTCGCAACCGCAAGGGCATGGAAATCGAGCTGGCCATCCGCGACTGGGCGCGGCACGACGCCAGCGCCGCCGCCATCGTCGAATCGGTCGACCTGTACCGCCTCGAATGCACGCGCAAGCTGTTCGTTGCCACCGGCATGACCGACGCCGAAGCCAAGAGCCGCAGCCTGCTGCTCTACGCCTGCGTGTTCGGCCTGTCGCTGATGCATTACAACCCTTTCGACGACAACCTGCCGAACCTGAAGCAGCGCATCGCCGAGCGCATCGTCGCCGACTAGTCCGCGCAGGCGGCGCCCTGGCCGCCGGCAAACAATTCCCGCTCCCAGGCTAGCAATTCGCCTGCCAGCCGGCCGACGCCGTCCTGCAGGGCCGCCACGCCGCCGCGGGCGTCGGCCGAGGCCGCCGGGCTGCTGATCGTTATCCGCCGCTCGGCCAGCGGGCGGCGCGCCGGATCGAGCCAGTACGCCCTGCCCTGCAGCAAACCGGCGCTGTCCTGCGGACTGGTGAAAATCTGGCTGAATTCCGCCAGTTCCACGCGCAGCACGCATTTGCCGCGCACCTGTCCGGAGGCTGCCAGATCGAGTTGCTGCCGCAGACGCTGCTCGATCAGCTGGGCCGGCGGCCCGGCCCAGCGGGCGCGCGAATATTCCCGCAACTGCGAGGCGTCGGCATAGGTCAGCCGATAGCTGATGCCGAGCCCGTCCATCCACAGCGGCGCCCGCACTTCGAGGGCGATGCTGGTGCGCCGCGCGCCACTGTCCACCAGCCGTGCCACTGGAACGCCCAGATCATGGATGGCCATGCCGGCTTCGCCGCCGCGCTTGCCGGCCGTGAAGCAGCCGCCGAGCAGCGCCGCGAGCAGGAGCAGGACGGCAGCGCGCATGCCTAGCGCCCCACTTCGGCGGCAAAGCCCGGCTCGCCCGGGCCGGGCGGCAGGGCCGGTGCTCCGAAGACCAGCCCCTGCGGCGTCTCTTCGAGAATGCGCAGGACCCGGCTCAGCTGCCGGGCGGTGGTCGAGAAGTCGCCGGCCATCTCGTTCAGGCGCGGCATCAGCGCGGCGGCGCCATTGGCCGCGGGATCGCCGATGGCGACATCGAGCTTGTCGGCGGTCTGCTGCAGCTTGCCGAGCGTGACCCGGGCCTCGGCCAGCAGCGGCCCGACCTCGCCGGCGGCCGCCGACAGCGAGGCGACGTTGCGCTCGTCGAGTACCTTGCGCATCTGCACCAGGGTCAGGTTGAGGTTGTCCAGCGCCGGCTTCATGCTCGCCGAGGCCGACTCCAGATTGGCCAGCGTCGTCGCCAGGTGAGCCCGGTTCTCGGTGTTGAGCACCGCGCCGAGGCTGGCGAGCACCTGGCGGGCCTCGCGCAACGTCGCCGTGCCGGTTTCGCCCAATTCGTCGAGCAGCGAGGGCGTCATCGCGATGCGCGGCGGATTGTCGTTGTCCGGCACCAGCGGCTCGGTGCTGCGCCCGCCTTCCAGCAGCAGGATGTGGGCGAGGCCGGTCAGGCCCTGGTAATTGAGGCGGGCCACGGTGCCGCGGGTCA
>DASUZG010000053.1:0-21433 GCA_036376995.1 Azonexus sp.
CGCAGCGAGTTTCTCGCCGAGCAGATCGACGACGACACCTGGCAGCACGTCAAGCTCTATTACATCGGCCTGCTGCTCAACCACAAACAGCCCGAACTGGCTGAAACCTTCTTCAACTCGGTGTGCTGCAAGATCCTGCACCGGACGTATTTCCGCAACGACTTCATCTTCGTGCGGCCGGCGATTTCGACCGAAAACATCGAATCGGAACCGCCGACCTACCGGAGTTATTACCCGAAAGACCGGCCGCTCAAGGCGACCCTGCGCGAAATCGTCGACGACTTCGGCTGGCGCCGCCCGTTCGCGAATCTCGAGCGCGACCTCGACTACGTTTATCGCAGCGTCGAAAAATACCTGGGCGGCTGGCCGCAGCGCGAACCGAACCTGCAGATCCAGGTCCTCTACTCGGCGCTCTACCGCAACAAGGCGGCGTACATCATCGGCAAGACGCTGAACGGCACGCAGGAAATCCCGTTTGCGGTCCCCGTGCTGCACGACCCCGAAGGCAAGCTGTACCTCGACACGATCATTCTCGACGCCTGGCGGATCGGCCTGCTGTTTTCACTGAGCCGCGCGTATTTCATGGCCGACATGGAGGTGCCTTCGGGCTACATCCAGTTCCTGCGCACGATCATGCCCGGCAAGCCGCGCTCCGAGCTGTACACGATGTTCGGCCTCGGCAAGCAGGGCAAGACGATGTTCTTCCGCGACCTGATCTACCACCTGCACCATTCGGCCGACAACTTCATCATCGCGCCCGGCATCCGCGGCATGGTCATGCTGGTGTGGACGCTGCCGTCCTTCCCCTACGTCTTCAAGGTAATCAAGGACGTGTTCAGCAAGTCGAAGGAAGTCGACCACGAAACGGTGCGTGCCAAATACCTGCTGGTGAAGCAGGTCGACCGCGTCGGGCGGATGGCCGACACGCTGGAATTCTCCAACGTAATGTTTCCGCTCGAGCGCTTCAGCGCCGAAGTGCTCGACGAACTGCGTGCGCTCTGTCCTTCCAAGATGGAAATCGACGGCCAGCAGCTGATCATCAAGCACCTTTACATCGAGCGGCGGATGGAGCCGCTCAACATCTACCTCGAGCGCATGGACAAGGCCAACAACCTCGACGGGCTGGAGCACGCCATCCGCGAGTACGGCAGCGCCATCCGCGAACTGGCGCAGGCCAACATTTTCCCCGGCGACATGCTGTGGAAGAACTTCGGCATCAGCCGCTACGGGCGCGTCGTCTTCTACGACTACGACGAGATCGAGCACATGACCGACATCCGTTTCCGCAAGATTCCGCCGGCACCGGACTACGAGACCGAGATGTCGGGCGAGGTGTGGTACCCGGTGGCGCGCGGCGACGTGTTCCCGGAGGAATTCGCCACCTTCCTGCTCGGTTCGCCGCAGGTGCGCAAGGTATTCCTGAAGCACCACAAGGATCTGCTCGGCCCGGCCTTCTGGCAGGATGTCCAGGAAAAGATCCGGGCCGGGCACGTCGAGGATTTCTACCCCTACCCGGAAGAACTGCGCTTCGTAAACAGCCGCCCCTCGGCCGCCGACAGCGGCTGAACCGCCCGCAACGCCCTTCTGATAAGCAATCCCTGATGCCAGCAATCAGAAAATCTGACTGTTGGTGGATTAATAACTCTCTTATCTTTACCGGCGAAACTTAATGCAGCAATGACCTATATGGATCATGCGGCCGGCCCATGCGCCGGCCGCACCCATGTCAACATTCCAACAAGCTATCTATCGTTTCTAGGAGAACGCCCCATGTCACTAACCCTGGCGGTTGCCCGGGAGAGAGCCGACGGTGAAAACCGGACGGCGCTCGTGCCCGAGACAGCCAAGAAATTCGCCGCTCTCGGCGCCCGTCTGCGGATGGAACAGAGCGCCGGCATCAGCAGTCACTTCCTCGATCCGGATTACAGCGGCGTCGATTTCCTGACCGGCCTGCCGGAAGCCTATGCCGGCGCCGACATCGTGCTGCGCGTAACGCCGCCGACGCCGGAGGAAATCGCCGCCCTGCCCGACGGGGCGGTGCTGATCGGCCTGTTGAGGCCCTACGAGAGCCGCGAACGCCTGGCGGCATTGAACGCCAAGAAAATCACCGCCTTCGCCCTCGAACTGCTGCCGCGCATTTCGCGCGCCCAGAGCATGGACGCCCTGTCCTCGCAGGGTTCCTGCGCCGGCTACCAGTGCGGCCTGATCGCCGCCGCCCGGTGCACCAAGTTCTTCCCGATGCTGACCACGGCCGCCGGCACCATCCGCCCGGCCCGCGTGCTGGTGATCGGCGCCGGCGTCGCCGGCCTGCAGGCGATCGCCACCTGCAAGCGCCTGGGCGCCATGGTCGAAGCCTACGACGTGCGCGCCGCGGCCAAGGAGCAGATCGAATCGCTCGGCGCCAAGTTCGTCGATACCGGCGTCTCGGCCGACGGCAGCGGCGGCTATGCCCGCGAACTGTCCGCCGAGGAAAAGGCCGCCCAGGCCGAAAAGCTGGCCAAGGCCGTCGCCGCCGCCGACGTGGTGATCACCACGGCGGCCATTCCCGGCAAGAAGGCACCGACCATCATCACCAAGGAGATGGTCGCCCGCATGAAGTACGGCGCCATCATCGTCGACATGGCGGCGGAAACCGGCGGCAACTGCGAACTGACGCAGCCCGGCGAGCACGTCATCGCCAATGACGTGAATATCCACGGCCCGCTGAACCTGCCGTCGCGCATGCCGACGCACGCGTCCGAGCTGTACGCCAAGAACATCTACAACTTCCTGTCGCCGTGGATCAAGGACGGCGCGCTGCAGTTCGACTGGAGCGACGAGATCGTCGCCGGCACGCTGCTGTGCAAGGACGGCGCCACCGTCCATGCCACCGTCAAACAAGTCATGGGAGAAGCCTGATGGACGGCCTGCTCGCTTTGTACATCTTCATGCTCGCGGCCTTCACCGGCTACGAGATCATCGCCAAGGTGCCGGTGATCCTGCACACGCCGCTGATGTCCGGTTCCAACTTCATCCACGGCGTGGTCGTGGTCGGCGCCATGATCGTGCTCGGCCTGGCCGAGACGCCGGTGCAGCAGGCCATCGGCTTCTTCGCCGTGGCCCTCGGTGCGGCCAACGCGGCCGGCGGCTACGTCGTCACCGAACGCATGCTGGCCATGTTCAAGAAGAAGGAGGGCGGCCAATGAACGCGCCCGTCTACGTCCAGGGCGCCTGGTTCGCCGGCGCCCTGCTGTTCATCTTCGGCCTGAAGGGCATGAGTTCGCCGGCGTCCGCCCGCAAGGGCATCGTCGTCGCCGGCTACGGCATGCTGCTGGCCATCGCCGGCACCTTCCTGATCCCCGGCCTGCAGAACCTCGGCCTGATGGCCCTGGCGCTGGTGCTGGGCGGCGGCGCCGCCTGGATCTCGGCCAAGAAGGTCAAGATGACCGACATGCCGCAGATGGTCGCCATCTACAACGGCATGGGCGGCGGCGCGGCGGCCGCCATCGCCGCTGTCGAGTTCGCCAAGGGCGATGCCCACGGCGCCGTGGCGACGACGCTGGCGGTGCTCGGTGCGCTGATCGGCGCGGTGTCCTTCACCGGCTCCTGCGTTGCCTGGGCCAAGCTGCAGGGCGTGCTGAAGAAGGCCGTGCGGCTGCCGGCGCAGAACACGGTCAACGTGATCCTGGCGCTCAACGCCGCGGCCCTCGGTCTGGCCGTGATCCTGATGGCGCCGGCCCAGCCGCAGCTGATCTACTTCTTCTTCATCGTCGCGCTGGTGCTCGGCCTGGTCGTCACGCTGCCGATCGGCGGCGCCGACATGCCGGTGGTGATCTCGCTGTTCAACGCCTTCACCGGCCTGGCCGTCGGTTTCGAAGGCTATGTATTGGGCAACCCGGCGCTGATCATCGCCGGCATCGTGGTCGGCGCCGCCGGCACGCTGCTGACGCAGCTGATGGCCAAGGCGATGAACCGGCCGCTGTCCAACATCCTGTTTACGCCGATGGTCGCGGCCGGTGGCGGCGAGGCGATCAGCGGCACGATGAAGGAAGTCGGCCCGATCGATGCGGCCGCGATGATGCGCTACGCCTCCAAGGTCCTCATCGTGCCGGGCTACGGCATGGCCGTAGCGCATGCCCAGCACAAGGTGTGGGAAATGACCTCGATCCTGGAAGAAGCCGGGGTCGAGGTGAAGTTCGCCATCCACCCGGTGGCCGGACGCATGCCGGGGCACATGAACGTACTGCTTGCGGAAGCCGGCGTGCCCTACGACAAGATCTTCGACCTCGAGGAAATCAACGGCGAATTCGGCCAGGCCGACGTGGCGCTGATCATCGGCGCCAACGACGTGGTCAACCCGAGCGCGCGCACCGACAAGTCGAGTCCGATCTACGGCATGCCGATCCTCAATGCCGACCATGCGCAGAACGTCATCGTCATCAAGCGCGGCAAGGGCACCGGCTATTCGGGTGTCGAGAACGCCCTGTTCTACACCGACAACTGCCGCATGCTCTATGGCGACGCGCAGCCGATGGCTGGCGAGATCATTCAGCACCTGAAGACGATGGGCTGAACAAGCCGGTGAAATGGCTGCTCCGGCGGCCATTTCACCGGCCGCAGGCCGTACAATCGGCGGTCAGACCTATTCCGGACCTGCGCATGAAACGAATCGACGATCTGCTGATCTGGCTGGCCGTGGCCATCTGCCTCGGCCTGGCCCTGGCTTCCCAACTGGGCGCCCACATTTCGCCGCTGTGGTTTGTGCCGGTCGCCGGCCTGCTGGCCGGCACCATCATCTACTCCTACGGCGAGCGCAAGCGCTGGAAGGAACGTCAGCGCGCCTACATCCGCGAACTGACCGACGCCATGAGCGAATACCAGGTGCTGTCGGACGAAGCGATGGCCCACGCCGAGCTGCAATTCACTTCGCTGGAAGAAGAGATGCGGGAAGCCCAGACAGTGCTGCGCAACTCCGTCGACAAGCTGTCCGGCAGCCTGACCGGGCTCGAGTCGCAATCGTCCAGCCAGCGCCAGGTATTACGGTCGCTGATCGACGAGATGCTGCAGATGACCGGCTCGGATGACAACCAGATCCGCGAACAGGCCGGGCTGCAGCGCTTTTTCGACGAAACGAATGCGCTGATCCGCGAATTCGTGCACAAGATGGACGAATTGCGGGCTACCAGCCAAGGCGCCGCCAGCAGCTTCGAGCAGATGAAGTCGCAGGTCGGGCGGATCACCACCACGCTCAACGATGTTGCCGGCATCACCAAGCAGACCGATCTGCTGGCGCTCAATGCCGCCATCGAAGCGGCGCGGGCCGGCGAAGCGGGCCGCGGCTTTGCCGTGGTCGCCGACGAGGTGCGCAACCTGGCGGCCCGTACCGGAGAATTCAATGTCGATATCGGCAACGCGCTGAAGGCCATCCTGACTTCGCTCGATGCCGTCGGCCAGCGCATCGCCGAAGCCACCAGCATCGACATGAGCATTGCCGAGAAATCGCAGGCGACGCTGCAGGAACTGGCGACCGAACTGCTGGATCTGACCGCCAAGGCCCGCGAACACTCAAATCACATCACCGCGGTCACCGAGCAGATGCACGAACTGACCCAGGAAGGCGTCATGGCGATGCAGTTCGAGGACATCGTGACGCAGATGATCGACCGCATCAGCCAGCGCACCAACAATGTCGGCGAATACCTGCACGCCTTCCTGCGCCTGCACGACGACCGCAGCCAGAGCGATGGCCTGCAGCGCTTTCGCACGCGCAGCGAGCGCCTGGTCGAGCTGCTGGTTCATTCGCACGTGCGAACCGACGCCCTGAAGGCCGCCGGCCCCGCCAAGAGCACCGCCCGCGACGGCGAGATCGAACTGTTCTGAAAAAGCCGGCGGGCCGGCCTCAGGCCTTGCCGGTACTGCCAAAACCGCCGTCGCCGCGCGCGCTGTCGGTGAATTCCTCGACCACGTTGAAGGCGACCTGCAACACCGGCACCACCACCAGCTGCGCGATACGGTCGAGCGGATTGAGCGTGAAGCTGTCGTGGCCGCGGTTCCACACCGAAACCATCAATTCGCCCTGGTAATCCGAGTCGATCAGGCCGACCAGGTTGCCGAGCACGATGCCGTGCTTGTGGCCGAGACCCGAGCGCGGCAGGATCATCGCCGCCAATCCCGGGTCGGCAAGGTGGATCGCCATCCCGGTCGGGATCAGCGTCGTCTGGCCGGGCGCCAGGTGCAGCGGCACCTCGATGCAGGCGCGCAGATCGAGGCCGGCCGAGCCGGGCGTGGCGTAGTGCGGCGGTGATTCGCGCAGGCGGTTGTCGAGAATTTTGACGTCGATACGATGCATCAGCGGGTTCCTGTCAGGTTTGCAATATGGTCGACCAGTTGCCGTGCCAGCACCGATTTGGCCGCCGGGGCCAGCGGGTGCACGCCATGGTCGTCGAACAGCACCAGGCGGTTGTCATCGCCGCCGAAGCCGTCCTGGATCAGATTGCCGATCACCAGCGGCACTTTCTTCTTCTGCCGCTTGGCCTGGGCGTAGGCTTCGAGATTCTGGCTTTCGGCCGCGAAGCCGACGCAGAACGGTCCGTCCGGCAGGGCCGCAACGGCGGCGAGGATATCCGGATTCTCGATGAGCTCGATCGGCGGCACGCCGCCCAGATCCTTCTTCAATTTGTGAGCGGAAGCGTTGGCCACGCGATAGTCGGCCACCGCCGCGACGGCGATGAAAATGTCGCTGGCGACGGCACGCGCCATCACGGCCGCCTGCATGTCCAGCGCGCTGCGCACGTCGATGCGCTCGACCCCGGCCGGCGTCGGCAAGGCCACCGGCCCGGACACCAGCGTTACCTCGGCGCCGGCCTGGCGCGCCGCGCGGGCCAGCGCATAGCCCATGCGCCCGGACGACAGGTTGGTGATGCCGCGCACCGGGTCGATGGCTTCGAAGGTCGGCCCGGCCGTCAGCAGGACTTTCTTGCCAGCCAGCACCTTGGGCGTGAAGAAGGCCAGCACCTCCTCGAGAATTTCCTCCGGCTCCAGCATGCGCCCGGCGCCGACCTCGCCGCAGGCCTGCTCACCGCTGGCCGGGCCGAGGACGGCGACGCCATCGGCCTGCAACTGGGCGACATTGCGCCGGGTCGCCGGGTTTTCCCACATCTGCCGGTTCATCGCCGGCGCCACCAGCAAGGGGCAATCGCGGGCCAGCACCATGGTCGTCAGCAGGTCGTCGGCATGGCCGTGCACCACCCGCGCCAGGAAATCGGCCGAGGCCGGCGCGACCAGGATCAGGTCGGCCTGGCGCGACAGATCGATGTGGGCCATCGCATTGGGCATCCGCTCGTCCCACTGGTCGGAGAACACCGGCCGCCCGGACAGCGCCTGGAAAGTCGTCGCGGTGACGAAATGGCTGGCGCCCTCGGTCATCGCCACCTGCACTTCGGCGCCCTGCTTGACCAGCAGGCGCACCAGCTCGGCCGCCTTGTAGGCCGCGATGCCGCCGGTGACGCCGAGCACGACATGCTTTCCCTTCAATTCCATTGTCATTTTCACTAGAATGCGGACTTCCCCATTCTACTGGAAACCTCATGGCGATCAGCGACTGGCCGGCCGGCGAACGTCCCCGCGAACGCCTGCTCGCCCACGGCCCGGCCGCCCTCTCCGACGCCGAACTGCTGGCCATCTACCTGCGCGTCGGCGTGCGGGGGAAAAGTGCCGTCGATCTGGCGCGCGACCTGCTCGCCCGCTTCGGCAGCCGGCTCGACGCGCTGGTCGGAGCATCGCTCGAGGAACTGGCCAGCGTCTCCGGCATCGGCCAGGCCAAGGCGGCCCAGCTGAAAGCCAGTTTCGAGCTGGCCCGCCGCGCCCTGAGCCAGGAGCTGGCGGTGCGCGACATCCTGTCCTCGCCGGGCACGGTCCGCGACTGGCTGTGCCTGCGCCTCGCCGCCCGGCCGCAGGAAGTGTTCATGGCGCTCTGGCTCGATGCGCAGAACCGCCTGCTGAAGGCCGAGGAACTGTTTGTCGGCACGCTGACCCAGACCGCCGTCTATCCGCGCGAAGTGGTCAAGAGCGCGCTCGCCCACAACGCCGCCGCGGTGATCCTCGCCCACAACCATCCGTCCGGCATCGCCGAGCCGTCGCGCGCCGACGAACTGCTGACCAAGAGCCTGAAGGAGGCCCTGGCCATGGTCGATGTCCGCCTGCTCGACCACTTCATCGTTGCCGGTCCTGCCACCCCGCTCTCCTTCGCCGAACGGGGACTGTTATAAATCATCCGAAAACCCCTTGAAAGTATTGGGTAGTTTGGATTACACTTGCCGGCTTTCCTCTATCGAATTCTGGAGCACCAATCATGGCGCGAGTCTGCCAAGTCACGGGTAAAGCCCCGATGGTTGGGAACAAGGTTTCCCACGCCAACAACAAAACGAAGCGCCGCTTCCTGCCGAACCTGCAGTACCGCCGCTTCTGGGTCGAAAGCGAAAACCGCTTCGTGCGTCTGCGCGTTTCCAACGCCGGCCTGCGTCTGATCGACAAGAACGGCATCGAGACCGTGCTCGCCGACCTGCGCGCCCGCGGCGAAATCTGATTAAGGAAGGATAAAGAAAATGGCTAAAGGCGGTCGCGAAAAAATCAAGCTGGAATCCACGGCTGGCACCGGTCACTTCTACACCACCTCCAAGAACAAGCGCACGACGCCTGAGAAGCTGGAGATGATGAAGTATGACCCGAAGGCCCGTAAGCACGTCGCTTACAAGGAAGTGAAGCTGAAGTAATTCGGCTTTCTCCAGCTTTCGACAAACCCGCCTTCCGGCGGGTTTTGTTTTTGGTGCCGCCGCTTCAGGCGGCGCGGCGCATCAGCAGCACGACATAACCGGCGATGCCGAGGAAGATCAGCACCGACCAGTTGGCCATCGACAGGCCGAGGAGCGTCCAGTCGATGCTGGTGCAGAAGCCGGTGGCCAGGAACAGCGACGGCATCTGCATGCCGAGCCAGTCCACCAGGCGTTCGATCAGGTTCGGGTCGGTGAAGCTGCACTCCGGCGCCAGTTCGGGGAACTGCTGCATCCAGGTCTGGTAAATGGCGACACCGGCACCGAACAGCGCCAGCGCACTGGTCGCCGCCAGCCACAACGGCCGCGCCGTCGGCAGCAGGAAGCCGGCCAGGGCCAGCGCGCCGATCGACAGGTAAAGCAGGCGCTGGAAGATGCAGAGCGGACAGGGCGCCAGCCGGTACGCCCCCTGCAGGGCCAGGCCGAAGGCGACCAGGCCAAAACAACCCAGCGCCAGCGTGGCGAACCAGGCACGAAGCGGAATGCTCGACAGATTCATGGGAGAGAAGTCTAAGAGGAGTTGCGGAACGGGCCTCCATTCTAAGGCATCGCCAGCGCCCCGGTTCGGCTGGACCGTCCGCTCCCGGCTGGTTAAGATTGCCGGATGAACACGCGCATCCTCCTCGTCGAAGACGACGCCCGTCTGGCCGAACTGACCGCCGAATACCTGGCCAAGAACGATCTCCAGGTCAGTATCGAACCGCGCGGCGACACCGCCGAAACGCGCATCCTGGCCGAACAGCCCGATCTGGTCATTCTCGATGTCATGCTGCCGGGCAAGGACGGCTTCGAAGTCTGCCGCGCGGTGCGCCAGCACTACCGTGGCGTGATCCTGATGCTGACCGCCCGCGACGAGGACTTCGACCAGATTCTCGGCCTCGAGATGGGCGCCGACGACTACATCGCCAAGCCGGTCCAGCCGCGCGTGCTGCTGGCCCGCATCAAGGCCCTGCTGCGCCGGCTGCCGGCAGCCGGCGAAGCGGCCGCCGATTCGGAATCGCTGGTCTTCGGCCAGTTCCGCATCAGCCAGGCGACACGCACCGCCAGCCTAGCCGATGCCGGCATCGACCTGACCACCGCCGAATTCGACCTGCTCTGGCTGCTCGCCAACCACGCCGGCAGCGTGCTGTCGCGCGACGACCTGTTGCAGGAGCTGCGCGGCATCGGCTTCGACGGCCTGGATCGCTCGATCGACGCGCGCATCTCGCGGCTGCGCAAGAAACTCAACGATGATCCGGAAAACCCGACGCGGATCAAGACCGTGCGCGGCAAGGGCTACCTGTTCAGCAAGCATGACTGGAACTGATCCGGGCGAAGCGGGTCCGCGCGAACGCAGCCAGGGCCTCGCCCGCTCGCTGTTCCGCGTCTCGCTGCCACGCTGGCGCGGCGGGCGCTACAGCCTGTCGAAACTGTTCTTCAACTTCTACCTGCTGGCGATGGGTTCCTTCGTCGCCATCGCCTTCACCGCCGACTTCGTGATCTCGACCGCCCAGCGCGGCATCACCGACGACTACGCCCGCCGCTTCATGCGCGGCACCATCACGCTGATCGAGGACGAGCTGTTCCGCCAGCCGCGCCACACCTGGCCGCGCAAGATCGAGGAACTCGACCAGAAGTTCTCCTACCGCCTGAACATCGTCGAACGCATTACCCTCGACGCCACCCTGAAGCCGCAGCAGGTCGTCAAGCTCGATGCCGGCGACATCGCCATCGACCACGACGGCGACATCATGTACCACCGCCTGGGCAACAGCAGCAAGGTGCTGGTGGTTGGCCCGCTGGCCTCCAACCGCAATCCCGAGCTGCAGGACCGCCTGCCGCTGGAAGTCCGCCTGCGCCTCCTGACCTGGAGCCTGACCGGCCTGATCTTCGGCATCGCGCTGTGGTTCTGGGTGCGCCCGGTCTGGCGCGACCTCGAGGCGATCCGCCAGACCGCCCGCGACCTCGGCGACGGCGATTTCGAAGCCCGTTCGCCGCCGGCCCGCAGCCAGCTCTTTTCGACGCTGGCCGACACCATGAACAGCATGGCCGAACGGGTCCAGAAGCTGCTGGCGACGCACCGCGAACTGTCCTGCGGCATCTCGCACGAATTGCGCACGCCGATCGCGCGCATGCGTTTCGCCCTCGAAATGCTCGCCGAAACCGACGAACCGGCCGAGCGCGAACGCCTGTGGGCGATGATGGAAGACGACCTGGACGAACTCGACCACCTGATCGACACCAGCCTGACCTACGCCCGCTTCGAGCGCGAAGCGCCCGAGCCGCATTTCTCCAGCGTCCGCTTCGCCGACTGGCTGGTCGACGAAGTCGAATCCGTCCGCCTGCTCGGGCGGCAACTGGCGGTGGCGGTCGACACCGAGCGCCTGCCTCCGGATCTCAACGTCGATCTCGACCGCAAGGCGATGCCCTATGCGCTGCGCAACATCCTGCGCAATGCCTTCAAGTACGCCGGCCGGCAAATCCTGGTCAGCGCCGAACTGAGCGGCGACCATGTCCAGATCCATGTCGACGACGACGGCATCGGCATTCCGCCGGAAGAGCGCGAGCACATCTTCTCGGCCTTCACCCGCCTCGACCGCTCGCGTGACCGCTCCACCGGCGGTTACGGCCTCGGTCTGGCGATTGCCCGGCGCGTACTCGAACTGCATGGCGGAACGGCTACCGCCGATGCCGCGCCGCTCGGCGGAGCCCGCTTCACGCTGAGCTGGAAGGCCCACCAGTAGGCCTTCTCCAGACGCCGGTTACAAAGCGTCATCAAACATCATTGCCTGTTACGACGGTGGCACGCTTGGGCAACAGACCGGCGCACCGTCGCTCCCTAGAATGCGGCCCATGAACCAACGACAATCCCGCAAAGAGGAAGACCAGGAAATGATCGAATTGAACATCAGGAAATTTCTCGACACCGCCCGCAGCTACCTGCTCGGCATGATTCCCAAGCAGCAGCCGGCGCTGGCTGTCATTCCGCTGCGCCGGGAACGCTGATGGCCTTTGCCGACAATCTGCCGGTCAGCGAAAGCCTCGGCGTATTCGTCGGCGTCGCCGGCTTCGACTGGCTGGCCGATGGCCAGGCCGAACCGCTCACCGCCCTCCTGCTGGCCATTGCCGCCGGCGCCGTCATCATGGCTGTCCGTCTCTGGCGCCGGAAACGCAAACGCAACTGACCCCCCTCTGTCGAAGCCTTCCCGCTTCGACATCTCCCTGTTACCCCGCCCGCATGGCGGGGTTTTTTTTGCCGGTTCGGGGAACTCTGCCCGGCGCAGACGATCTTCTGCTTCGGACCGACGCCATGCAGGGGGCTGGATAGCGTGCCAGGGCCTATGACTTTAGTTATTGAATACTCATATCGAGCATAGTAGGATGTACTAATAAGGCCGTATCGAACCGCGTAGCTGCAGTAGCAGAACAAAATCACGGGAAGATTGGGGGGTAAGTTGCAGTCAGTGGCAACCGTAATGAACGGCCGTGTCGCGGCCGACGCTATCGATGTGCGCCCGTTCGCGGCGCCACCTGCCGTTCCGGCCCGGCCGGCGCAGCGGCGACATTCCCTTCGTTGAACGGCGATGCAGCACCTGCCCGAACCCATCCTGCACGCCATCGAATCGGGCCGCGTGCCGTCGCCGCCGCAACTGCTGCTGCGCCTGCTGCAACTGGTCGATGACGAGCAATCGAGCATGGGCGACCTGTCGGCGCTGGTCAGCCAGGACCCGGGGCTGGTCACCCGGCTGCTGAATGTCGCCAACTCGCCGGCCCTGCGCCGCAACAGCGACCTGCACAGCCTGGAAAATTGCCTGGCGGCGCTGGGCACTCGCCTGGTCCGCTCAATCGCCACCTGCCTGTCGATCCAGAATCTGTTCGATCGCGGCGCCGGCGTGCCGCCGGCCGCGTTGTCGCGCTTCTGGGCGCATTCGCTGCTGGTCGCCGAACTGTCGCGCCGGATCGCCGTCACCGCCGACCTGCCGCATCCCGACGAAGCCTATCTGGCCGGCCTGCTGCACGACATCGGGCAACTGATCCTGCTGTCCGCCCTTGGCGAGCCCTATGCCCGCCTGCTGGCCGAGAACGGCGACGAGGACCGGCTCGTCGACCGCGAACGCGCCGAATTCGCCACCCATCACGGCGAGATCGGCACCTGGCTGGCCGACCGCTGGCAGCTCGACTCCTCTTTTGCCGACGGCATCCTGTTCCATCACGCCAGCGCCGGCGACATCGCCACCGCCGCCCCCTTGCCGCAGATGGTCTGGCTGGCGCACGCGCTGGCCGGCCAGCCGGAGCCGGCGGCCGGGCTGCTTGCCGTCTTCGCCGACCTCACCGGCGGCCGGGGCGAGCCCGGTGTCCTGCGCCGGGAAGCCGTCGCGCACACGCTGTGCTTGGCCCAGGCGCTGGGCCTGACGGTGGCCGAGGACGACTTCGCCCGCCCCCTGTGGGAAGGCCTGGCACCGCTTCCGGCGGCGCCGGCCGACGAGGCCAGCGGCGAACTGGCGGCGACGATCGGCGGCATGGCCCTGCTGCAGCCGCTGCAGCAGGATCTGTTCGCCCTCGAGAGCGATGCCGAGATCCTGCTGTCGCTGAAGGAATCGGCGCGCATCCTGTTCGATCTCAACCGCATCGCCTTCCTTTTCCCCGACCCGCAGCGCCCGCTCCTGTCCGGCGCCGGCGTCGGCGACCAGCCGGCGCTCTTCCGCCAGGTCGAGGTGCCGCTCGAGGCCAGCCGCTCGCTGCTGGCCGCGGCAGCGCTCGACCGGCAGATCCGCAGCTCCTACGATGCCGGGACGGCACCGGGGTCGCTGATCGACGTGCAGTTCGCCCGCGCCTTCGGCAGTCCGGGACTGCTCTGCATCCCGATGCTGTCGCGCCAGCACTTGGCCGGCGTCATGGTCTGCGGCCTGAGCCCGGCGCAGCACCAGCGGCTGAGCCGGCGCCTGCCGTGGCTGCTCAATTTCGGGCGCATCGCCGCGATCGCCCTCGCCTCCCTGCACGAAGCGCGCGCCTTGCGCCAGCAGGCGGCGCAGGAAGCGGCCGGGCAGTTCACCCGGCAGGCGCGGCGCATCATCCACGAGGCCGGCAACCCGCTCGGCATCATCAAGAGCTACCTGAAGATCCTCGACCGCAAGCTGCCCGAGGAAGCCGGTGTGCACCAGGAGCTGGAGGTGCTGCGCGAGGAAATCGACCGCGTCGCCAGCATCGTCGGACGGATGAGCGAAATGCCCGAAGCGGCCGGCGACAAGCGCCTCGATCTCGGCGAACTGGTCGACGAGTTGCTGCTGCTCTACGGCGACGCGCTCTTCCAGGGACGCGGCATCCGCATCGAAGTCACCCGGCCGGCCGGGGCGCTGGCCGTCGAGTGCGACCGCGACAGCCTGAAGCAGATGCTGCTGAATCTCTGGAAAAACGCTTCCGAAGCCCTGACCGCCGGCCAGCAATTGCGCATCGCCATCACCGACGGCGTCGTCCATAACGGCCGCAGCTACCTGCAACTGCGCCTGGACGACAACGGTCCCGGCATGTCGGAGGCGGCGATGCGGGCGATTCACCGGCCGGCCGAAGCGGTTGGCGCGACACCGCGCGGCATCGGCCTGTCCATCGTCGGCACGTTGGCCGCCCGCCAGGGCATTCCGGTCACCTGCCGCAGCCAGCCCGGCAAGGGCACCAGCATCGCGCTGCTGATTCCGCGCCGCGAACCGAACGAACCCGCGGCCGCTGCAAGCGGGCCGCATGCCGGTGCGGTGGCGCCCGGACCAGCCACGGGAGCCCACGAACGATGAGCACGCTTGCCGACCTCGATCCCGCGACGCCGATCGCGGATCTCGTGGAAACCCGCAACATCCTGATCGTCGACGACGAGGCCCGCTTCCGCAGCGCCTACCGCGAACTGCTGGCCGCCCCGGGGCGCCGCATCGAGGAATGCGCCTGCGGCCGCGAGGCGCTACAGCGCCTCGACCGACGCGACATCGACGTGGTCGTGCTCGACCTGCGCCTGCCCGACATTGGCGGCCTCGAGATCATGGACTGGCTGACGCGCAACCGCATCGCCACCTCGGTGATCGTGTTCAGCGCCGACGAGTCGATCGATTCGGCGATCATGGCCCTGCGCCAGGGCGCCTTCGAGTTCATCCGCAAGCATTGCGACCCGGCCGACCTGATCCAGAGCGTCGACCGCGCCCTGCGCCAGCGCCGCCTGGAGCAGGAGCACGCGCTGATGACGGCGCGCCTGGAACAGTCGGAGCGCCTGCACCGCTTCCTCGTCGAGCAGTCGCCGGACCTGATCTACACGCTCGACAGCGACGGCCGCTTCGTCTTCGTCAATGGCCGCATCGAGTCGCTGCTCGGCTATACGCGCGAGGAACTGCTCGGCCAGCATTTCTCGGTGATCGTGCACGAGGACGACGTCGAGCAGGCCCGCTTCGCCTTCGGCGAGCGCCGCATCGGCGAACGCGCCACGAGCAATTTCGAAGTCCGGCTGCGCAACAAGCAGCAGGGCGTGCGCAATTTCGACAACCGGATGATCGTCGCCATCCTCAGTTCGCAGGGCATCTACACCGCCGACAAGGGCGACGCGCAGCCGCACTTCATCGGCACCTCCGGCGTCGCCCGCGACATCACCGAGCGCAAGAGGGCCGAGGAAACCATCGCCTTCCAGGCCTTCCACGACCTGCTCACCGGCCTGCCCAACCGCACCCTGTTCCTCGACCGCCTGGAGCTGTCGATCACCCAGGCCCGCCGGCGCAACCAGCGCCTGGGCGTGATGTTCCTCGACATCGACCGCTTCAAGCTGATCAACGATACCTACGGCCATCCGGAAGGCGACCGCCTGCTCAAGGAATTTTCCGGCCGCATGCGCCAGTGCCTGCGTTCCGGCGACACGCTGGCACGGCAGGGCGGCGACGAATTCACCGTGCTGCTGCCCGACATCGTCAGCGTCGACGACGTCGCGGTCATCGCCAAGAAGATGCTGGCCGAACTGAAGCGTCCGTTCACCGTCGCCGAGCGCGACTTCATCGCCACCGTCAGCATCGGCATCGCCGTCTATCCGGAGGACGGCCAGACGCCGGACGAGCTGATCCGCAATGCCGACATCGCGATGTACCAGACCAAGGCCCAGGGCAAGGACGGCTTCCTCGAATTCCGCCCGGCCATGAACACCGTCCATGTCGAACGCATTTCGCTGGAAAACGACCTGCGCCAGGCGCTCAAGGACGGCAACCAGTTCGAGCTGCACTACCAGCCGCAGGTCAATCTGCGCGAGCGCCGGATCACCGGCGTCGAGGCGCTGATCCGCTGGCACCACCCGACGCACGGACTGATTGCGCCGGATGCCTTCATTCCGCTGGCCGAGGAAACCGGCACCATCGTCGCCGTCAGCAACTGGGTGCTCGACGCCGCCTGCCGCCAACTCGCCGAGTGGCGCCGGCGCGGCTTCCGCCACCTGCGCATGGGCGTGAACCTGTCGCCGCGCGAATTCGAACGCAACGACCTGCTCGAACGCATCGCCGCCCCGCTGCACCAGTACGGCGTACCGCCCGGGGCGCTGGAAGTCGAGATCACCGAGAACCTGCTGATGAAGGACGCCGAAAGCATCATCGCCAAGGTCCGGCAGCTGCGCCGCAGCGGCGTCGGCATCTCGATCGACGATTTCGGCACGCGCTACTCGTCGCTCAACTACCTGCGCCGCTTCTCGGTCAGCACCATCAAGATCGACCAGTCCTTCGTCCGCGACATCGGCCTCGGCTACGGGTCGGACGCCATCGTCCAGGCCATCGTCGGCATCGCCCGCAGCTTCAACCTGCACGTGCTGGCCGAAGGCATCGAGACCAAGATCCAGCGCGACACGCTGATCGGGCTCGGTTGCGACGAAATGCAGGGCTACCTGTTCAGCCGGCCGCTGCCGGCCGCCCAGCTCGACGGCTTTCTCGCCCAGGGCCTCTGAGGCGCTGCCTCAGCCCGCTGCAGCGGCGGCCGCCTCCGCGTTGAGAATCCGCACTTCGCGCTGCGGGAACGGAATCTGCACGCCATGCGCCTTGAAGGCCCGCCAGATGGCGAAATTGACGTCGGACACGATGTTGCCCTTGCCGGCATCGGGGTCGGCGATCCAGAAGCCCAGTTCCAGATTGATGCTGCTGTCGGCAAACAGGGTCAGCGTCACGCGCGGCGGCGGCTCGACCAGCACCCGTTCCTGCGCCGCAGCGGCTTCGACCATCAGCCGCGAAGCAAGGTCGAGATCGCTGTCGTAGGAAACGCCGATGGTAGTCGCCAGACGCAGCTGGGTATCGGAATAGGTCTGGTTCTGCACCGTGCTGCTGATCAGCGTCTCGTTCGGCACGATGAACTCGGCACCGTTGCCGTGTTTGAGCACCGTGTAGCGCGTGGTGATCTGGCGCACTTCGCCGGCCTCGGCGCCAACCTGGATGATGTTGCCGATGCGGATCGAGCGGTCGAGCAGGATGATGAAGCCGGACACGTAGTTGCTGGCGATTTTCTGCAGGCCGAAGCCGAGCCCGACGCCAAGCGCTCCGGTGAACACCGACAAGGCGGTCATGTCGATGCCGACCAGCGACAGGCTGGTCATGATCGCCACCACGGTCAGCAACGCCTTGGCGACGCGGATGCCGACGATGCGCAGACTGGAATCGAGATGCGCGAGGCGCAGCAGGCGGCGCTCGACGATGCCGGCGATCCACAGCGCGAAGACGACGGTCAGGAAGACGGTGACAAGGCCGTGCAGGATCATCCACAGGTCGAGTTTCTGCTTGCCGACCGAGAACTGCACCCGCTCCAGCGCCTCGATGACATAGGGCGCGAGATCGGTAATGTAGAGCGCCAGCCAGCCCCAGACGACGGTGGCGATGATGCGCTCCCAGGCAGCCAGCCAGGCGGCCGCCGGGAAGGCGTGGCGGAGCACGAAGACGACGCCGCGCACCAGGGCCATCGAGGCGAGCAGCGGCAGCGCCAGCTTCAGGAGATTGACCTTGACGAAGGGGGCCAGCAGCGGCAGCGCCAGGCCGACCAGCACCAGGCCGGCGAGCGGGAAGGCCAGGCGCGAACTGGCGGCGCCGAAGCGGCCACCGCCCTCGGCCTGGCGCCCCTGCCACCAGCGGGCGAGCAGCAGGGCCGCGCCGAGACAGACGGCCAGGGTGGCCAGCTGCCAGATGAAATCCGGCTGCTGGACGTCGGCCCAGAGATCGCTCAGAAAATGCAGGGCCTGGTCGTTGCGGTTCATGACTTGCGGTCGAGCACGGCGGCGAAGAAACCGTCGGTATGGTGGCGATGCGGCAGCAGGCGCAGGCTGTCGCCGTCCACCGTAATGCCGTGGCGGGCCAGCACGGCGCTGGCCGGGGTCAGCGTGAACTCGGGATGGGCGGCCAGGAAGGCGGCGACGATCGCATCGTTCTCCTCCTGCAAGAGGCTGCAGGTGGCATAGACGACGCGGCCGCCGGGGCGCACCAGGCGGGCGGCGGAAGCGAGGATGGCGGCCTGCTTCTGCGTCAGTTCGGCAACCGACTCGGCGCTCTGCCGCCACTTCAGGTCGGGATTGCGGCGCAGCGTGCCGAGACCGGAACAGGGGGCATCGACCAGCACGCGGTCGACCTTGCCGGCCAGGCGCTTCACCTTCTGGTCACGCTCGTGCTCGATGCGCGCCGGATGGACGTTGGACAATCCGGAGCGGGCCAGGCGCGGCTTCAGGTTGGCCAGGCGCTTGTCGGATACGTCGAAGGCGTAGAGGCGGCCGGTATTGCGCATCAGGGCGCCGAGCAACAGCGTCTTGCCGCCGGCGCCGGCGCAGAAATCGACGACCGCCTCGCCGCGCTTGGGTTCGAGCAGGTAACCGAGCAGCTGGCTGCCCTCGTCCTGGACTTCGAAGGCGCCTTCGAGGAAGAGCGGATGCTTGGCCAGCGCCGGCTTGTCGCGCAGGCGCACGGCGAGCGGCGACAGGGCGCCGGGCTGGGCGGCGATGCCGTCGGCGGCCAGGCGCGCCAGCACCGCCTCACGCTCGGCCTTCAGCGTATTGACGCGCAGGTCGAGCGGTGCCGGCTGATTGAGCGCCGCCGCCAGCGCCAGCACCTCCTCGGCGCCGAACTGCGCTTCCAGCCGGGCGTACAGCCAGTCCGGCAGGTCGCAGCGCACGGCCGGCGGCATATCGTTTTCCGGCATCGCCTTGGCGGCGGCCAGCCATTCTTCCTCGCTGGCCTTCAGCACCGGCGCCAGTTCGCGCTGGCTCCAGCCGCGCGTGGCCGCCAGTGCCACCAGCAGCCGGTTGCGGTCGGAAAGCTTGCCGGCACAGCGCGCCTCCAGGCTGCGCCCGCGGCGCAGCACGGCGAACACCGTCTCGGCGACGAAGGCGCGGTCGGCATGGCCCAGTTCGCGATGCTCGCGGAAATAGCGCGAGACGACGGCATCGGCCGGATGGTCGAAATTGAGCAACTGGCCGAGCACGGCTTCGGCATGGGCAAACAGGGCGGGAGTGAAACGCGCTTTCATCAAAGTCCTAATTCGGTGGCGACCTGCTCGAAGCTTTCGCCTTTCTTGTCGGTAAAGCGAATTTTAACCGGCAAGGAGCCGTGATCGAGCGCGATCCAGATTTCCGTCGTGCTCTCGCCCTTCGCCCGCAGGTGCAGCGTGCGAAAACGCCCGGCCGGCACCTCGATCTCCTCCTCGCCCAGCGCTTCGAGCGCGTGGCGCTGGAGCTTGCGGGCGGTGACGACGCCCAGCGTCGCCCCCTCGGCTAGTTGCCCGAGATAGGCCAGCTGGTAATTGAGCGACAGGATGTCCTGCGTGCCGGGCGCCAGCCGATGCACGCGGCCGTCGCGCAGCATGCGCAGTTCTCCGGCCGGCCAGTCGAAGTCGGCACCCTCCTCGGCCTCGCGGCCTTCGCGCCGGCTGCGGAAAATCTCCGGCTGCAGGCCGCCGGCGACCAGCCGGCCGCGGCTCTCCAGCACCACCCGCGCCGGGCGCAGGAAGCCGGCCAGGCCGCTGGTCTCGTTGACCGCGCGCAGCGCATAACTGCCGTCGGCGGCAAATTCCCAGCGATGCTCGGCGCGCCCGACCTGCAGGCCGAGCGAGTCCTTGGCGATGGCGAAGCGGATCGTGCCGCTGGCCGGCAGCACCGGCTGGGCCGGCTCGGGCGGCGGCGGCACGACTTCCTCGGCCGCTTCCAGCAGCTCGGGCAGCGGCAGAGGCATCGGTTCGGCGGGCACGGCCGCAGCCACGGCCGGCGACATTGCCTTGGGTTGCGCCGGGCGCGGCTTGGGCGGCGGTTTCGGCCGCGCCGCCGGGCGCGCCGGCGGCGTGGCCGGCGGACCTGGCGGCGGCTGCAGTTCGGCCTGCAGCAGCACCGTTTCCGGCTCCTCGCCGAACAGTTCGAGATCGGTCCCGAACAGCGCCGCGCCGTGGATCAGCAGCGATCCGGCCAGGGCCGCGAGCAGGACGACCGGCATCGCCGCTCAGTCGCCCCCGGGGGCGATCAGCGCCGTTTCGCCGCAGGCGGCGCCAGCGACGCGCACGCGGCCGTCGACCAGTTGCAGGCGGCCCTCGGCGAACCAGCGCACGGCCTGCGGATAGACGACGTGTTCCTGGGCCAGCACGCGGGCGGCCAGGCTCGCTTCGCTGTCGTCGTCGCGGACCGGCACGGCGGCCTGGATGATGACCGGACCGTGGTCAAGCGCCGGGGTGACGAAATGCACGGTGCAGCCATGCACCCGCACGCCCTCGTCGAGCGCCCGCTGGTGCGTGTGCAGGCCGGGGAAGGACGGCAGCAGCGAGGGGTGGATGTTGATCAGGCGGCCCTCGTAATGGCGCACGAAGCCTTCGCTCAGGATGCGCATGAAGCCGGCCAGCACCACCAGGTCCGGCGCATGCGCGTCGATGCACTCGGCCAGCGCGGCGTCGAAGGCTTCGCGGCCGGCAAAGGCCTTGTGGTCGAGCACGGCGGTGGCGATGCCGGCGGCGGCGGCGGTTTCCAGGCCGCGGGCGTCGGGCCGGTTGCTGATCACGGCGGCGATGGCGACCGGCAGGCGGCCGGCGTCGCGGGCGGCGATCAGGGCTTCCATGTTGCTGCCGCGGCCGGAAATCAGGATGACGATACGCTTCATTTCAAAAAACTCACTGGCAAGAAGATGCTGCTGACCACCGAATGGGTCAGGCGGGACAGGGTGCGGCCATTGCGGTCGGCGACGACCTTGGCCATGAAGTCGAGCAGGCCGGTCAGGCGGCCGAACTCGCGCTCGAAGGAGAGGTTGCGGTTGCCCGGATCGAGCTCGTTGGACAGCAGGAACAGCTCGCCGGCGGCATTGCGGTCGTTGCCCAGCTTCCAGATGGCGACTTCCATGTTGCGGGCACAGTTGAACAGTTTCGTTTCGTTGAGGCCGTCGAGCAGGTAGAACTCCTGCTTGTGCTCGAACGCCGCATCGACCATGGTCAACAGGCCAAACACTAGGGCCGCGACGCGGTCGCCGGCATAAGGCTCGGAAAAGGCCAGGGCCGCGGCCTGGCCCTCGCGGCGGCCGACGAACTCCGGCCAGCTCTGGAAATGCCGGCGGCGCAGCCGCTCCACCGCCGCCTCGCGGCTGACCTGGCCGCCCTTGCGCCATTCCTTGGGATTGCGCTTGTAGAGCTTGTCGGCGATCAGCAGC
>DASUZG010000054.1:0-2727 GCA_036376995.1 Azonexus sp.
GCAGTGATTTGTCCGGAACTGCTCTGGCCTGCTGCGGCATCCTTGGCCGGACCGGCCGCCGTGGTGGCGGCCAGTTTCTGGCGATAGGCGTTCCAGTCAGAGGCCTGGGCATTGAATTCGCGCTTGGCTTCGCCTTCCGGAATGGCCGCGACGCTCTCCTTGCCGGGAAGACCGAGAATGGCACCGGCTTTCAGACGGTTCATGTTGTTGCCGGCAAAGGCTTCCGGATTGCTGCGGAAAATGCCGACCAGCATCTGCTCGAGTGAGACGCCTTCATGCTGGGTTTCGCTGGCGATCTTGCGCAGGGTCTCGCCGGGCTGGACCGTCCGCGTCTGTGCGCCCGACGACGGCGCCGCTTTCGGCGCCGCGGCAGCCCGCGCCGGCGGTGCGCTGCGCGGCGCCGGTGCAGCGGCCGGCGCCGGCTGCGCTCCGCCGCCCTGCACCGTATCTACCACGCGGGCATCGACGACCGCACGGGTCGCCTGCTTGGCTACCACTTCGGGCGGATCGAGGAGGAAGGTGTATTCGCGAACCAGACGGCCGGCCGGCCAGTTCAGTTCGACCAGGAAATCGAGGAAAGGCTCATTGACCGGTTTGGCCGACGTCACCTTGACGACCGTCTGACCATTGGGCCGCTTTTCGACGGTGAAACGCAGATCGAGCAGGACGGTGGCATAGTCGATGCCGGCCTGGCGGAAGACATCCGGCGGTGCCAGACGGGCCGTCATGCCGGACAGTTCATCGCGGTTGGCCGACACATCCAGTTCGGCCCGCAACGGCTGCCCCAGGCCGGAGAGAACGGTGATCTTACCGAGGCCCGCCGCCTGAGCGATCCACGGGGCCAGCGACAGACACGACGCGACCGCAAGGGCAGCTGCGCGTTTCTTGAATTTATGGCAATTCGTTTCGTTCACAGCGAAACCCTGAGCGTCAATTTTGGGACTTTCAAATTAACATCATGGACTTAGCAATGCAAGCTAAACCTGCTTCTCACCCCGCGGCTTTTTGCATATTCCCAACAAATAAAAAACCGGGGTCGAAACCCCGGTTTTTTGTTATTCCGCGCGCTCGCTCAGGCGTCGAGCAGAATGCGTAGCATCCGGCGCAGCGGCTCGGCGGCGCCCCACAGCAACTGGTCGCCGCAGGTGAAGGCGGCCAGGTATTCCGGCCCCATCGCCATCTTGTGCAGACGGCCGACCGGCACGGTCAGCGTGCCGGTGACGGCGGCCGGAGTCAGTTCGCGCTCGGAGATTTCGCGATCGTTCGGCACGACCTTGGCCCACTGGTTGGCCTTGGCCAACATATCGGAGATCTCGTCGAGCGGCACGTCCTTCTTCAGCTTGATGGTCAGCGCCTGCGAATGGCAGCGCATGGCGCCGATACGCACGCACAGGCCGTCGATCGGGATCGAGCCGGCGGTCTTGAAAGCCGGGCGGCCGAGGATCTTGTTGCATTCGGCGCCGCCCTTCCATTCTTCCTTCGACTGGCCGCCGTCGACCGGCACGTCGATCCACGGGATCAACGAACCGGCGAGCGGGGTGTTGCGGAAGTTCTTCTTCGGGAAGGACTCGGAACGGATGGTCTCGGCGACCTTGCGGTCGATGTCGAGAATGGCGGAAGCCGGATCGGCCAGCAGATCCTTGACGGAATCATGGATGACGCCCATCTGCGAGATCAGCTCGCGCATGTTCTGCGCGCCGGCGCCGGAGGCTGCCTGGTAGGTCATCGAGGTCGCCCATTCGACGAGGTCGTTCTGGAACAGGCCGCCCAGACCCATCAGCATCAGCGACACGGTGCAGTTGCCACCGATCCAGTTCTTGCCGCCCTTGGTCAGCGAATCCTTGATCACGTTCATGTTGACCGGGTCGAGGATGATCACCGCGTCGTCGGCCATGCGCAGCGCCGAGGCGGCATCGATCCAGTGGCCGTTCCAGCCGGCGGTGCGCAGCTTGGGGAAGACTTCCTTGGTGTAATCGCCGCCCTGGCAGGTGATGATGATCTCGCAGGCCTTCAGCGCGTCGATGTTGGACGCATCCTGCAGCGGCAGGGAAGCTTCCTTGCCGCCGAATACCGGCGCCTTGCCGCCAGCGGCGGAAGTGGAGAAATACACCGGATCGATGTAGGCGAAATCGCCCTCTTCGACCATGCGCTGCATCAGCACGGAACCGACCATGCCACGCCAACCGACCAGACCAACCTTCTTCATGACTTCCTTCTCCGAATAGAACCTTTGTTTAACGCACGAATGTGCGTTTCGGTTTACGCCAGCGCCGCCAGCACGGCGTCGCCCATTTCCTTCGTGCCGACCTTGTTGGTGCCACGCTCGTAGATGTCGCCGGTGCGGTAGCCCTGGGCCAGCACCTTCTTGACGGCGCTCTCGACGCGCAGCGCCTGCTCTTCGAGGCCGAAGGTGTAGCGCAGCATCATCGCCGCCGACAGGATAGTGGCCAGCGGATTGGCCACGCCCTTGCCGGCGATGTCGGGCGCCGAACCGTGCGACGGCTCGTACAGCCCCTTGTTCTTGTCGTCGAGCGAGGCAGACGGCAACATGCCGATCGAGCCGGTCAGCATCGAGGCTTCATCCGACAGGATGTCGCCGAACATGTTGCCGGTGACCATCACGTCGAACTGCTTCGGCGCCTTGACCAGTTGCATCGCGGCGTTGTCGACCAGCATGTGGCTGAGTTCGACGTCCGGGTAGTCGTGGGCGATCTCGATCATCACGTC
>DASUZG010000055.1:0-3676 GCA_036376995.1 Azonexus sp.
GCCGCCGTGCTCGCCGAGACGCTGACCCTGCTCGGGCCGCAGGCCGGGCTGCGCGGCATCGGCCTGCACGGCAGCGGCGGCGCGGGGCTGCCGCCCAGCCTGCTCGGCGACCCCGGCCGGCTGCGCCAGATTTTGATCAACCTGGTCGGCAACGCCGTCAAATTCACCGAGGCCGGCAGTGTCGAAGTCAGCGTCGCCGCCCACCCGGCCGAACTCGCCGAAGAAGTCCGGCTGGTGTTCACGGTGCGCGACAGCGGCATCGGCATGCCCCCGGAGACGGTCGCCAACCTGTTCTCGCCCTTCGTCCAGGGCGACGCCTCGACCACCCGCCGCTTCGGCGGCACCGGCCTCGGCCTGTCGATCTGCAAGCGCCTGATCGACATGATGGGCGGCCGCATCGATGTCGAGTCGCAGCCCGGCGCCGGCAGCACCTTCCGCGTCGACCTGCCGTTCGCCGTCGCCGCGGCGCCGCTGCCGCTGCCGACGCCGGCAGCGGACACGCCGGCCGGCGACCTGCGCGTGCTGCTGGTCGAGGACAACGTGATCAACCGCAAGGTCGCCGAAGCGCTGCTGGGCAAGCTGCACTGCCGCTGCACCAGCGCCGTCAACGGCGCCGAGGCGCTGGCCCGGCTGGCCGCCGAGCCCTTCGACCTGATCCTGATGGACTGCCAGATGCCGGTCATGGATGGCTTCGAGGCCACCCGCCGGCTGCGCGCCGGCGAGGCCGGGGCGCTGGCCGCCAGCCTGCCGGTGATCGCCATGACCGCCAACGCCATGCAGGGCGACCGCGAACAATGCCTGGCCGCCGGCATGGACGACTACCTAGCCAAGCCGGTCAGCCGCGATGAACTGGCGGCAGCGCTGACGCGCTGGACGAGCGGCAACTGAGCGCGATCGCCTCGCGGACGACGGCTTCGAAACGCTCGACGACGCCCGCCCAGCTGCGCGGCAGCATGGCGGCCCGGGCCGCCTGCGCGAGTTCCGCCAGACGCCGGCGATCGGCCAGCAGCCACAGCGCTCCATCGATATAGGCGGCCTCGTCGCCCGGCGCGGCGACACCGCCGTTGCCGCGATCGTCGATCAGCTCGGCCGCCGCCGCGCTGCGGTAGGCCATCACCGGCAGGCCGCTGGCCATCGCCTCGGCCACCACGTTGCCGTAGGTTTCGCTCAGGCTGGGGAAAAGGAACAGGTCGGCGCTGGCGTAGTGAGTGGCGAGATCGACGCCGCTGCGCACGCCGGCGAAATGGTGCTCGGGATGCGCGGCCCGCAGCCGGGCGGCCGCCGGGCCGTCGCCGACCCAGATCAGGCGCGCCGCCGGATGCTGCCGGCGGATCGCGGCAAAGCTGCGCAACACCAGCGCCAGGTTCTTCTCCGGCGCTAGGCGGCCGACGTAGAGGCAGGCCGGACCGTCGCCGCTGACACCCCAGGCCGCGCGCAGGGCGGCCGAGCGGCGGGCCGGGTCGTACAGTGCGGTATCGACGCCGCGCCCGACCACGCGCACGCCGGCGAGGCCGGCGCCGGCCAGTTCGGCGGCCAGCGCCGCGGTCGGCACCAGGGTCGCCAGCGTGCGCCGGTGCAGCGCCCGCAGATAGGCGGCGACCGCCGGGCGCAGCCAGCCGACGCCGTAATGCTCGCTGTAGCGGTCGAAATTGGTATGAAAGCCGGAGGTCACCGGAATGCCCAGGCGGCGGGCGGCAGCGACCGCCGACCAGCCGAGCGGCCCTTCGGTGACGACATGCACCAGGTCCGGCCGCTGCCGGCGCCACAGCCGGGTCAGCCGGCCGCCGGCGGGCAGCCCGAAGCGCAGGCCGGCATAGCCGGGCAGCGGCAGCCCGGGCAGCGGGTGCTGGCCGTTGCCGCCGCTGTCGCCGGGAGACTGGCGCGGGCGGATCACCTCGACCCGGTGGCCGCGCTGGCGCAGGCCGTGCACCAGCCGGCCGACAGTCATCGCCACGCCATTGACCTCGGGCGGGAAGGTTTCGCTGACCACGGCGATGTCGAGCAGCATCAGCGCAGCTCCATCAGCACGCAGGCCCAGACGGCGACGACCAGCAGCAGCGTAACCAGCACCGCGGCGCTGCCGATGTCCTTGGCGCGCTTGGCCAGCCGGTGGTTCTCCAGGCTGACCCGGTCGACCACCGCTTCGACCGCCGAATTGAGCAGCTCGACGACCAGCACCAGCAGCACGCTGGCGATCAGCAGTCCGCGGGCCAGCCAGCCGACCGGCAGCAGCAGCGCCAGCGGGATCAGGAGCACGGCCAGCCAGGTTTCCTGGCGAAAGGCATCCTCGTAGCGGTAGGCGGCGCGCAGGCCGGCCAGCGAGTAGCGCAGCGCGTTCCAGATCCGCACCAGGCCGGTCTTGCCCTTGAACGGCGATTCGTTGGCCGGATCGAAGCCGGCGTCGGGCATACGGGGGTCGTGCATGCGTTCTCCGTCAGGGTTCCACGGTGGCCGGCCGCGCTTCGGCGTCGCCCTGCGGGGCGGCCTCCGGGCGGCCGGCGAGGCCGGCGTAGAGGGAGGCCAGGCGGGCCGCCATCGCCGTGTCGGACCATTCGGCGGCATAGGCCGGCGCCTCGGCGCGCAGGCGGCGCCAGTGCGCCGGCTGGTTGAGCAGTTCGCCGAGCGTCGCGCCGAAGGCCTCGCAGTCGTCGGCGGCGGCGATGGCGCCGCGCCCCGGGGCCAGGATGTCGCAGGTACCCATCGCCGCCAGCGCGATCACCGGCAGGCCTGCGGCCAGCGCTTCGAGCAGCACCAGGCCCTGGGTCTCGGTGCGCGAGGCGAAGACGAACACGTCGGCCGCCGCGTAGCAGTCGGGCAGTTCGCGGTGGCGGTCGAGGTAGCCGATGAACTGCACCGCATCGCGCAGGCCCAGTGCGGCGACCTGCTGCTTCAGCGCCCCCATCGCCGGGCCTTCGCCGGCGACCACCAGGAGGATGCCGGGGCAGCGGCGGCGGGCCGCGACCAGCGCTTCGAGCAGGAAGCCGATGTTCTTCTCGTGCGCGACGCGGCCGACGAACAGCGCCACCGGCCGGCGCGCCGGGATGCCGTGGCGGAAGCGGAAGCCGGCGCCGTGACCGGTGGCGAAGCGGTCGAGCGGGATGCCGGTCGGCAGCACATGCAGCGGCACCGTCACGCCGTATTCGGCCAGCCGTGTGCGCATCGCCGTCGACGGCACCACCACCGCGTCGAGCGCATTGCACTGGCGGCGCGAGAAGGCGCGCGCCTGGCCCTGCAGCCAGCCGGCCGGCAGCCACGGCGCGTAGTGCTGCAGGTATTCCTCGAACAGCGTGTGGTAGGTGGCAAGCACCGGCAGGCCAAGGCGCCGGGCGGCGGCCAGCCCGGCGTAGTGGGCGACGAAGGGGGTCTGGATGTGGATCAGGTCGCACCCCTGCGCTGCCGCCAGCACCGCCCGGTGCATCGCCCGCCCGCCGACCAGGCGGTCTTCCGGGTCGCCCGGCAGCGCCCGGCCGGGCACGCGGACGACGCCCGGCGCCTCGGCCTCGGCGCCGTAGCGCGGCACCACCAGGCGGACCTCGACGCCGCAGGCGGCGAGCGTTCGGCGGAAGGTCTCGATCGAGGTCGACACGCCATTGACGCGCGGGAAATAGACATCGGACACCATCAGCACGCGCATTCAGACCTCCGCCGTGTCGGCCATCTCGGCCGCGAGCGCCGG
>DASUZG010000056.1:0-4688 GCA_036376995.1 Azonexus sp.
CCACCGGCGTGCTGAACAAGCTCGACGAGACGCAGATCCGCGACATCCTCGCCTACCTCACCACCATCCAGGAGCCGAGCGAATGAAACGCCTGTGCCTGACCGTGCTCTGCGCGCTGCTGGCGCCGTTGGCCTGGGGCCACGGCGGTCATGCCGGCAAGGTGCCCGACGACATGCCGGATGCCCAGAAGATCCGTTTCTGCGAGCGCGTCCGCGACCATGCCATCCAGGCCCTGTACAACCGCGACCGTGGTTCGCCGATGGTGCTCTATGAAGAGGATGGCAGCCACGGCCCGCGCATCGTCAATCACATCATCCGCCGCATCTACGAAGAGCCGCAGATTTCCAGCCCGAAGAAGGCTGAAGCCTTCGGCCGGGCCACCTGTCACGAGATGATGGGCGCCCAGGGCGCCAACTGAGGCGCCGCCCGGCGCCGACGCTCAATCCGGCAGAGTCCAGGCCAGGCGGTTGCGGCCGTTGCGCTTGGCGTCGTAGAGCCGGTGGTCGGCCTCGTTGACCGCCACGTCCTCGTCCTGGTGCGCGGCGCTGGCCAGGGCCAGGCCGATGCTGAGCGTGACGTGCGTCACCTCGGGCGGCTGCGAGCAGTCGACGGCCTGGCGCAGCTTCTCGCCGACCTGGGCGGCGCTGGCCAGCTCGGTGGCGGGCAGTAGCACGATGAATTCCTCGCCGCCGAAGCGGGCCACGAAGTCGGTCTCGCGCAGCGCATTGCGGAGCACCCGGGCGACGTGCTGCAGCACCTTGTCGCCGGTTGCATGGCCATAGACGTCGTTGATGCGCTTGAAGAAATCGATGTCGAGCAGCAGCACCGCGTAGGCCGTGCCGGTGCGCTTGAGGCGCAGGAATTCGGCGCGCAGCCGCTCGTTGGCGGCCAGGCGGTTGGGAATGTCGGTCAGCGCGTCGCGGCGGGCCAGCGTCTGCAATTCGTCGTTGAGCCGTTCGAGGTCGGCGGTACGTTCCTGCACCCGCTGTTCCAGCGCGGCATTGCTCTCGGCCAGTGCGTCCTTGCGCTGGATCAGCGTCGAGGCCATGCCGCGCACGGCCGCCACCAGTTGCGCCATTTCGCTGCTGTTGGTGCGGATATCGACCTCGACATGCTCCTCGCCCTGCTCGATGCGTCGGGCCAGCACGGCCAGGCGGCCGAGCGGCTCGCTGATCCGCGAGGCGCTCCACAAGGCCAGCAGCAGGAAGACCACGGCTGCGGCCAGGGCCGAGACGATCAGCAACTGCTGCTGGTCGGCAACATCCTTCAGGGCTTCGTTGCGCGGCTGGCGGACGATGATCTGCCAGCCCAGCGGGTGGGCCGGCGTCACTTCGCGGATGCGCGCCGTGGCGGTCAGGTATTCGATGCCCGACTGCCAGTCGTCGGTGACGTAGCCGCGGCCGCCGCTGCCGCTGGAAGGCGGCAGGGTCTTCTGGTCGAACTTCTCGGGATAGATCACCTGGCCCTTGCCGTTGACGATCAGGATATCCAGCCGGTTGGCCGCGGCGTCTTCCGGCTGCAGTGCGCGGACCACCGCGCCGGCCCAGTCCCAGTGCGCATGGGCGGAGACCACCCCGCGCACCTCGCCGCGGCTGTCGACGACCGGAGCGGCGAAGTCGATGAAGCGGATCGGTTCCTTGTCCTCGCGCGGCGGCAACAGGCCGGCCAGCAGCTGCGCTTCGTGCAGGTCGCCGACGAAAGCTTCCTGGCGGCCGTAAACAAACCACGGCCGGGCGCTGACATTGACGCCGCGCAGCAGGTTTTCGGTGGCTACGCGGACGGTGCCGGTATTGTCGGCGAAGCCGATCCAGGTGTAGTACGGGTGCGATTTCTGCAGGCCGTGCAGCAGCGTCGGCAGGTGCGGGTGGGCGAAATCGCCGGTGCGCAGCTCCGGCTGCTCGGCCAGGTACTCGATTTCGCGCTGGCGCTCGCGCAGGTTTTCCGCCATCACGGCAGCGACCAGCTGCGCCTGGTCGCGCAGCGCCCGGCCGCGGTCGCTGACCAGTTGCTCCGAATAGACGAAATTGACGTAATAGACCGTCGGCAGCCCGACGACCAGCGCCAGGCCGCCGAACATCAGGGCGAGGCGATTCTGGAAGCTGGCAGGTAAAAACGTCATGATTTGCGTCCCGGCAAGGGGATCGGCGCGGATATGCTCGAAGACTGACAGTTTACCGCCAAGCCGCCCGTTGCCGACAGGAAATATTGCGCACTGCGGCAAATTTTCGGCCTTCGAGCGCCGGCGGTCCGGCAACCCCGCCGCGGTCCCGGGCTGGCATGGCCGGCACGGCCGGCGGACGCCTGCCGGCGGGCTGTGGCGGTGCTTCGGGCGGGCGTGGCGGCCGCTATCCGAAGAACATGTTGTTGTTGATAAAACCGGGGAAACCTTTCGTTTTCATTGTCACAGCCTTGAAACCTTCGGTTTATAAACTGCGGCCATCGTTCCTGCGAAAGTTTGCGATGCTTGTCACGATTCCCGACGAAGCGGCCGAATTGCGCCGCATCATGGCTGCCGGTCTGCTCCACCCGGTGTTCCAGCCGATTCTCGATTTCCGCCTGCGGGCCATTCTCGGCTACGAGTCGCTGATCCGCGGGCCGCAGGAGAGTCCGCTGCATCGCCCGGACCGGCTGTTCGCGGCGGCGGCGCGGCACGGCCTGTCGTCCGACCTCGAGCACCTGTGCCGCGAGGCCAGCATCCGCGCCTTCGCCGGCCTGCGCCTGGGCGGGCGGCTGTTCCTCAACGTCACCCCGCATTGCCTGCTCGATCCGCGGCTGATGAACGGCGAGACCAGCGAACTGCTGGCGACGCTGGGCATCGCACCGAACCGCATCGTGCTCGAATTGACCGAGAACCAGAAGATCACCGACATGCCGGGCATCCAGGAGGCGCTGCTGCATTTTCGCGGGCGCGGCTTCCAGATCGCCATCGACGACCTCGGCGAGGGCTTCGCCAACCTGCGCATGTGGTCGGAACTGCGTCCGGAGATCGTCAAGATCGACAAGCACTTCGTCGACGGCATCGCCGACGATCCGATCAAGTTCCATTTCGTTCGCGCCATGCAGGATCTGGCCGAGATCTGCAACGCCTCGCTGGTGGCCGAGGGCATCGAGCGCCGTGAGGATTTCGTCTGCCTGCGCGACATGCGCATCGCCTGCGGCCAGGGCTACTTCATCGCCCGGCCCGAGCGCGAGCCGCTGACCCACCTGCCGGGCGTCGTGCAGACGGCACTGGCCGAGCAGGCATTGCCGCTGTCGCCGCTGACTGGCGGCCCGGGCAAGCTGCCGACGGCGCGCAGCCTGCTGCGGCCGATCGCGCCGGTGCCGATGGCGGCGTGCAACGAGACGGTGATCGCCCGCTTCGAGGCCGATCCGGAACTGGATGTGCTGCCGGTGGTCGATGGCACGCAGCCGATCGGGCTGATCAACCGGCATAGCATGATCGATCGCTACGCCCGGCCGTTCCGCAAGGAGCTGTTCGGGCGCAAGAGCTGCGAGCTGTTCATGGACCACGCGCCGCTGGTGGTCGACCAGCACGCGACCCTGCAGGAGCTGGCGATGATGCTGTCGGTCGCGCCCAAGCACTACCTGATCGACGGCTTCATCGTCACCGGCGACGGCGCCTATCTCGGCATCGGCAGTAGCCACGACCTGATGGCCGCCATCACCGAGATGCAGATCAGCGCCGCCCGCTACGCCAACCCGCTGACCCAGCTGCCGGGCAACGTGCCGATCAACGAGCACATCGACCGCACCCTGAAGAGCGGCCAGCCTTTCGTCGCCGCCTACATCGACATCGACAGCTTCAAGCCCTACAACGACACCTTCGGCTACCGCCGCGGCGACGACGTGATCCAGACGCTGGCCCGGCTGGTCTGCGAAGCCGCTGACGGGCGCACCGACTTCGTCGGCCACATCGGCGGCGACGACTTTTTCGTGATCTTCCGCTCGGCCGACTGGGAAGCGCGCTGCTGGCAGATCATCGCCAGTTTCGCCGAGGCCGTCGGCAACCTGCTCGGCAGCGAGGAGCGCCTGCGCGGCGGCTACATGGCCGAGAACCGGCGCGGCGAACTGAGCTTCCAGCCGCTGCCGACCCTGTCCATCGGTGCCGTGCGCATCGCCGCCGGCGAATGCGAATCGCACCGCGAAGTGGCGGTAGCCGCGTCGATCGCCAAGAAGCAGGCGAAGAAGCGGGCCAAGTGGCCGGGCGGCGAGGCGCCGCCGGGCAGCCTGTTCATCGAGCGGCGTCGCGTCGGCAGCGGCATGGCGCTGGCGCCCGTGCCGGCCCGGGCGCTCAACTAGCGGCGGCATCAGCAGCAGGCCGGCGCCGCTTCGAAGGCGGCGATCCAGCCGGCGACGTCGGCGGCCGGCATCGGCCGGCCGAGCAGGTAGCCCTGGACGCAGTCGCAGCCGAGATCGGCCAGGGCCAGGCGCTGCTGCATCGTTTCGTTGCCTTCGGCGATGGTGCGCAGGCCGAGTGCCTTGGCCATGGTCACCACTGCCTTGATGATGGCCGCGTCCTCGGCGCTGACGTCGATTTCGCTGACGAAGCTGCGGTCAATCTTGAGCGCGTCGATCGGCAGGCGGCGCAACTGGCTGAGCGACGAGTAGCCGACGCCGAAATCGTCGACGGCGACCGAGATGCCCAGGTTGCGCAGTGCGTTCAGCGTACGCATCGCGTCGATGCCGTC
>DASUZG010000057.1:0-10131 GCA_036376995.1 Azonexus sp.
GCGCGCATGGTCGAACGCTTCGTCGAGGAATCGATGCGCCCCGACGCCTTCCCGCACATCGTCGGCGACCGCCGCGACTGGAAGGCAATGCAGCCGGCACTGCAGGAAGTGCGCGAACACGGCCTGGCCCGCGCCATCGGCAAGCCGATCCCCGGCGTCAGCGCCTTCGCCGCGCCGGTCTTCGACCACAACGGCCATATCGCAATGGTGCTGACCATCGTCGGCCCGACCGGCGGCTTCGACCCCGACTGGGACTGCACCAATGCCCGCGCGCTGCGGGCAAGTGCCGGGGAGATTTCGGCGAGGCTCGGGTTCAGCGGGGAGTGATTGGCACCGCGGTCAGTTGTTGGCCAAAGCGCTATTGATGCCTTGAGTTGTGAACTTCTCCTACCGGCCAGAAGCGGCCATTGAAGTCCAGATTGCAGACATCCCAGCCGCCTCCCTGGCGTCCATATTATTGAAGTTGTTATCCGGACCCAGCCCGGGCTATTTCCTTGCCCCTTGCGCCATTCGCACAGCATAATGGCTGCATGGATATCAATTTATATACGGTTGCAGCGGGTCCGTTTAATAATTGTTGGGCGTCGTAGGGAGTACCGATGTCATTTGGAACTCATCCTTTTGGCACTGTGCCGTTTGGGGCAAGTGGCACTGAATTCGAGATATCTTTCGAACTAGACAGCCCTTCAGTTGGCCACTCGATACTTGAAGTGGTTTCTCTCTTCGATAGGGAATTGATTCGACAACTGAGCAAAGACCCAGACCAACTTCGGACAATCGGTCGTCGAGACTTCGAGCGCCTTGTTGGCGAGCTATTCTCAGGGTTTGGCTATGAGGTAGAGCTTACACAGAGAACGCGAGACGGCGGAAAGGACATCATCGCCATCAAACGTCGTGAAGTCGAAGTGAAATTCCTCATTGAGTGTAAACGGCCAGACCCCGGCAATCCGGTTGCAGTATCGACCGTCCGAGAGTTGCTTGGCGTCAAGGTAGATGATGGTGCATCAAAAGCAATTCTCGCCACAACAACTCATCTTAGTCCTGACGCAAAGCAATTCGTCGATAAACACCGTTGGGAATTGGAGGCACGTGAGTTTGGTGCAATCAAAGAGTGGATTACTGACTACTTGTCGAATCGTTCTCGATGATGCGTCGCCCAACCCATCATTCCACCGGACCTGCGCGAACAGCCGCGCAGGCCGGTGAATTCAGACGTTAGGAGTAGCAGTGCCGCTCAATCACTCGTCCGAGTTCGCTGAACTTACCAACCAACAGTACACGGCACTTGGGAAAGCAGTCGTGGAGTGGGCGAATATCGAACAACTGCTCAGTGTTCTGCTTGGGCGCCTCCTTGCAACACCAGATTTCCTCGCGCGCACCTTTACTGATCCGCTTGCTGCTTTTCGGCTGCAAGAGGCGATTCAAGAGGCTGTCGAAATTCATCGCGTGCGCTACGGAGAGAGGGTCATCACCGGCGCACTGCTTGATGACATCCTCCGAATCAATCATTCCGTTACTGCGTTGCGCGGAATGAGAAACAAGATTGCCCATTTCTGCTGGTGCCGGCAGTCGAATGATTCCTTGTTTGGTACCAGCTTTGCCGGCGGCATTCCTACTCCGAAATCCGAGCGAAAGAATGTGGCCGTTATTACGCTCAGTGAGCTAGTCAATTTCCATCAAAGGGCATTTGCTCTCGTCGAGGAACTCATCGCCCTAACTGAGAAGCTCCCCAAAGTTGATGAAGAGCTACTCCTAACCCTGCGCTCAACCGGACCTGCGCAAAAAGCCGCGCAGGCCGGTTAGCGTTAGGGAGCTATTTCTTGTCCAAGCTGACACCTAGAAGCATATTGCTGATGTCGTTTGTGCTTTTCAAACAGGCATCGCCACAGTTGGCCAAAGTGCTTCTCCCGATCCTTTTGGTAGCCGAAACAAGCAGTTTCTTGGCCACGTCAAATCTGCCATCAGTGGGACTATTTCTGAACGCCTGCAGCGCGACTATTGAGTCTATTGCCTCAGCGTTGGCGCTTTCTATCCTCTTTCGAGTTCGCTTCCCTAATTCTCCATTTAAGATTTCCCTTGGCGCATTCGTATTATTTGCAATTACGGAAGCTTACATTTCTATTGTTATCGTTCTAGGGTTATTGCTTTTCATTTTCCCTGGCGTAGTAGCCATCGCGTCCACTTTTCTCGCTCCTGCATTTGCGCTCATAGAGCGTCAAAACCCTTTTGAAGCGATCGCTTCCAGTACTGATTGTGCAAAAGGAAACCTCGCCGCCATTCTGGTTTCATTTCTGACTTTTATGTTCGTAGCTCTCTTGCTTGGCGCCATTGTGAGCCTGCTTCCCCAATCAATTATTTTTGTGGCAAATATCGGCACTTCATTTATCGGGCTGTATTTATATTCACTAATCGTTGTGGTTTTTGAGCAACTTCACCCTAACAATACGCTCCAGCAGACCGACGACCAGCTTCACTACCGCTGCCTGCTGAGCTCCAACGTTCCTGAGCGTCCGCTCCCCAAGAGCGGCTACGGCAGCTAAGGGTCGAAGCCTGCCGTTCAGCTGTGATCACGTAATGGTTGGCTCAGGCGAGCGGTTACCCTCCCCGTCAGGCACGGCCGGCGGTGGCGGGAGCCGTAGGAAAGTTGGTACCACCCTCCCCTTGCCCCCCACCCGCCTTCCCCGGCTACATGCCGAGATAAGCCGCCCGCACCTGCTCGTTGCTGATCAGTTCCTGGCCGGTGCCAGTCAGCGTGATGTGGCCGGTTTCCAGCACGTAGCCGCGGTCGGCGATGGCCAGCGCGGCGAAGGCGTTCTGCTCGACGAGGAAGATGGTCATGCCTTGCGCCTTCAGCGCCTTCACGACGTTGAAGACTTCCTCGACCAGCAGCGGCGCCAGACCCATCGACGGCTCGTCGAGCAGCAGCATCTTCGGCCGGCCCATCAGCGCCCGGCCGATGGCCAGCATCTGCTGCTGGCCGCCGGACAGCGTGCCGGCTGGCAGGCGGCGCTTTTCCTTCAGGATCGGGAACATCGAGAAGACCTTTTCCATGTCCTCCTCGACCTGGCCCTTGGGCTGGGTGTAGGCGCCCAGGCGCAGGTTGTCCTCGATCGACAGCGGACCAAAGACCTGGCGCCCTTCCGGGCTCTGGCAGATGCCGCGGCGCACGCGCACGTCGGCGCGCAGCTTGCTGATGTCCTCGCCGTCGAAGCGGATGCTGCCGGCGCTCATCGGCTGCACGCCGGACAGGGTGCGCAGGAAGGTGGTCTTGCCGGCGCCGTTGGCGCCGACCAGCGCCACCGTCTCGCCGCGGCGCACTTCGAGGTCGATGCCTTTGAGGGCCTTGATCCGGCCGTAGCAGCTTTCCATGCCGGACACCGACAGAAGCACGTCGCCGCCGACCGGGCCGGCGCCACGCTGCAATTCGCCGGCACTCTGGGCGCCGAGGCCGACCGATTCGGGGGCCAGGCTGGCGATGCGGTGGTACAGCTCGCGGAATTCGGCCTTGGCCTTCTCGCCGAACAGCGGGTCTTCGCTGTCGAGGAAGGCGCGGTCGATGCTGGCCCAGTCGTCGGCGCTCAGGCACTCGCGGGCGAGCGGCATGGCATCCTTCTCCTCGGTGCCGATGTGGCTCTTCAGGCTTTGCGTGTAGGTGCGCAGCGCCTCCGCGAAGTCGCCGCGCTCGGCCGTGCCGGCCACGGTGGCGGCGAGCTTGACGCGCAGCGACTTGAGGATTTCCGGCCCGTTGCGGTGTTCGGCCTGCAGCCGGTCGAGCACCGCCGCCGCCTCGGGACTGCGCGCGCGCAGCACCGGGAACAGGTAGTCGTCTTCCTTGGCGTGGTGGCAGCCGTCCATGAACTGCTCGATGTAGTCGAACACCGAGTTGAAGAAGGCCGGATCGACCTTGCCGCCCTCGGTCAGTTCGTCGGCGACGAGGTCGAGGGTGGCGGCGATGCGCCACAGGTTGCGGTGATCCTCGCTGATGACACGTAGTGCTTCCATGCGCTTCTCTCTTCTTTAAGCGTGGGCGCCCAAATAGGCGGCGATCACATCGGGGTTGCGGCGCACTTCCTCGCCGCTGCCTTCGGCGAGCTTCTTGCCGTAGTCGAGCACCAGGATGCGGTCCGAGAGATTCATCACCATCTTCATGTCGTGCTCGACCAGCACCACGGTGACGCCGGAATCGGCGATCTTGCGTACAAGGTGGTCGACTTCGATGGTTTCCTTGGGGTTGAGGCCGGCCGCCGGCTCGTCGAGGAAAATCAGGCGCGGCTTCATGGCCAGCGCGCGGGCGATTTCCAGGCGCTTCAGGGCGCCGTAGGGCATGCAGTCGGCGCGCGCCTCGACATACTGTTCGAGGCCGACGAAGCGCATCAGCTCGGCGGCCTCTTCGCGCAGTTCGGCATCGCGCTTCTTGAGACCCGGGAAGCGCAGCGCCGCCTTGATCAGGTTGCGGTCCAGCCGCAGGTGGGCGCCGACCATGACGTTCTCGATGGCGCTCATGTTCAGGCAGATCTGCAGGTTCTGGAAGGTGCGGGCGACGCCGCGCCGGGCCAGTTCATTGGGCGACTTGCCGCCGATGGCTTCGCCATCCAGCCGGATGTCGCCGGCGGTGGGCTTGTACACGCCGGTGATCAGGTTGAACAGCGTCGTCTTGCCGGCGCCGTTGGGACCGATCACCGCATAGACGATGCCGGCGTCGATGGTGAAACTGACGTTCTGCACGGCCTTGACGCCGCCGAAGTGGATCGAGAGGTCTTTTACGTCGAGCAGTGCCATGTCACTCGCCCTTTCCGAACTTGGCTGCCAGCGTCGGGACCAGGCCCTTGGGCAGGAAGATCATGCACAGCATCAGGATGGCGCCGAAGGCCACCGTCTCCCAGCCTTCGAAGGTGGCCAGCGCCTGCGGCAAGGCAGTCAGCAGCACGGCGCCGACCAGCGAGCCGTAGACCGAGGCCATGCCGCCGATGACCACCATGGTGACCAGTTCGATGGAGTGGAAGAAGTCGGCCAGATTGGGCGTCACGAAGCCGACGTAGTGGGCGGTGACGCTGCCCATCAGGCTGGCGAAGACGGCCGAGAGGACGAAGATCGCCACCTTGTAGCGCACGACATCGACGCCGACCACTTGCGACGCCACTTCCGAGCCGTGCAGGGCGCGCAGCGCCCGGCCGAAGGGCGAGTCGATGAGATTCAACGAGGCCCACACCGAGATCGACAGCAGCAGCGCGACGACCCAGTACCAGTGCTTGTCGCTGGTCAGATCGAAACCGAACAGGCCGAGGCTGGGCACCGGCATGCCGTCGGGGCCGCCGGTCCAGGCGGCTTCGTTGCGAATGGCGATGTTGATGATGATGCCCAGGCCCAGGGTAGCCATCGCCAGGTAGTGGCCTTTCAGCTTGAAGATCGGGCGGGCGACCAGGGCGGCCAGGATGCCGGTGGCGGCCGCGCCGGCACCCATCGCCAAGAGCGGATGCCAGCCGAAGTGGGTCGGCAGCACGGCGGAGGCGTAGGCGCCGATGCCGAGGAAGCCGGCGTGGCCCAGGCTGATCTGGCCGGCGAAGCCGATCAGCAGGTTCAGGCCGAGCACGATCACGGCGTTGATCGCCATGCGGATCGCCAGGTCCATGTAGAAGGCGTTGGGAATCACGAAGGGCAGCACGATCAGGATGGCGATCAAGAGGTACAGCCCGTAGAAGACGCTTTTCTTCATGCTTACACCCGGTCCGTCGATTTGCCGCCGAACAGGCCGCGCGGCATGAAGAAGAGGATCAGCAGGATCAGCACGAAGGGAATCGCATCCTTGTAGCTCGACGAGATGTAGCCTGCGCCCATCGCTTCGAGCACGCCGACCAGGAGGCCGCCCAGCACGGCGCCGAGGCCGTTGCCCAGGCCACCGACGACGGCGGCGACGAAGCCCTTCAGGCCGAGCATGATGCCCACATCGTAGGAGGTCAGCGTGATCGGGGTGACCAGGATGCCGCCCAGGGCGCCCAGCGCCGCCGACATGGCGAAGCTCATGAACAGCACCCAGCTCGTATTGATGCCGACCAGCTCGGCCGCCGTGCGGTTGTAGGAAGTCGCCAGCATGGCCTTGCCCTGCAGCGTGCGGTTGAAGAAGTACCACAGTGCGGCGACGACGATGGCGGTGACGCCGAGCACCCACAGGCTCTGCGGCAGCAGCGTGGCGCCGAGGATTTCGATCGGCGTGTCGCCGGAGAAAGCCGGCAGGCTGTGCGTGCCCTTGCCGAGCCAGACCTGGACCAGGCCGCGGATGACGAGCGAGGCGCCGATGGTGATGATGATCAGGGTCACCGTCTCGGCCCCCTTGACCGGCTCGATCGCCAGCTTCTCGACCAGCACGCCGACGATGGCCGGGACGACGATGGCCAGCACCAGCGCGACCGGCAGCGGCAGCCCGGACATGGTGAAGAACACCGCCAGCATGCCGCCCAGCATGATGAATTCGCCCTGGGCGAAGTTGATCACGTTGCTGGCGTTGTAGATCAGCGTGAAGCCGAGCGCCGCCAGCGCGTAGGTGGCGCCGACGGTGACGCCGGAGAAGAGGAATTGCAGGAACTGGGCAAGCATCAGCGGCCTCCCTGCATAGTGTTTCCAGCCCGGCCGGGGCCTGACGGTCTCTGTTTCATGTCTTCTCCTGTAGTCATCAGCCGAAGCCGTTGTCCGGAAGCTTTGGCTTCCACTTTGTGCAACCGATTCTGAAATACGGAATCACTTCTGTCAACCGAAACTGATACAAATTTTTCTGTCATCAAAATCTTTTGTATCAATTTATGTCGATGATTTTTTGGCGTTTTACGTTTACAACAGGCAAAAAAAGACCCGCCACGCGGCGGGTCATCAGGCCGGCAGGGCGCCGCTTCAGGGCTTCGGCACGTGCCCCAGGCGCATCGACAGCTCTGCCGCCGCCGCCTTCAGCGGGCCGACCACCGGCCCTTCCGGCGACATGTCGAACATGCCGGCGACGCCGACCACCAGCATGGCGATGGTGATCTCGTTCTTGAAATTGAAGACCGGCGCCGCCACCGCCTCGACCCCGGCGATCAGGTGGTAGCCGCTGACGCTGGCGTAGCCGTCGGCGCGCACCTTGGCCAGCACAGCCTCGACGTCGGCCCGGGTCTGCATGTCGGGGGCCAGCTTGCCGGCCTTCAGATAGCGGTCGATCAGGCGGTTGGCGGTGTCCTTCGGCAGCCAGGCGGCGAAGGCCCGGCCGCTGGCCGAGGTCAGCGGGTCGAGCGCGGTGCCGGTGACGACGTTGACGGTGATCGGCCGGCGCGGCCGCTCCCAGCGCACGATCACCGGCCCGCCGTCGCCCCAGACGGCCAGTGCGGTGGTCTCGTTGATCTGGTCGCGCAATTCGGAAATCGCCGCCAGGCCGAGGCGGATGCGGTCGAGCCGGTCGATGGCGACCAGCCCGATGTTGAGCGCGAAAGGCCCGAGGTCGTAGCGCGAGCTCATCGGGTCCTGCTCGACGAGACCGGCACGGATCAGGCTGACCAGGTAGCGGTGCGCCTTCGACGCCGGCATGTCGGCCGCCGCCGCGATGTCCTTGAGCATCATCGAGCGCTGGCCATTGACCATGGCGCGCAGGATGCCCATGCCGATTTCCAGCGACTGGACGCCGTGCTTCCCCTCGCCGGCGCGGCCTTCGGTTTCTTCAGTCATGTTGCCCCCTAAAATTCCACATGTCGAAACGACTTTTATTTTATAGAATTCCAGGACATTTTGTCAGGAGCCGAAAATCATGACCAACCTGCGTGTTTACGCCATCGACGGCCTGGTCCCGGTCGTCGCCCCGACCGCCTACGTCCATCCCAGCGCCGTGCTGATCGGCGACGTCATCGTCGGCCCCGACTGCTACGTCGGCCCCTGCGCCAGCCTGCGCGGCGACTTCGGCCGGCTCATTCTCGAGCGCGGCGCCAACCTGCAGGACACCTGCGTCATGCACGGTTTTCCCGGCACCGACACGGTGGTCGAGGAAGACGGCCACATCGGCCACGGCGCCGTGCTGCACGGCTGCCGCGTCAAGAAGAACGCGCTGGTCGGCATGAACGCGGTGATCATGGACAACGCCATTATCGGCGAAGCGGCCATCGTCGCCGCCAGCGCCTTCGTCAAGGCCGGCGTCGAGATCCCGCCGCGCAGCCTGGCCGCCGGCATGCCGGCCAAGGTCATCCGCGAATTGTCCGACCAGGAAATCGCCTGGAAGAGCGACGGCACCCGCACCTACCAGGACCTGACCCGGCGCTGCCTGGCGACGCTGGTCGAATGCGATCCGCTGACCGCCGTCGAGGCCGATCGCCCGCGCCTGCACATGCCGGACGTGGTGCCGCTGGTCGAACTGAAGCAGCGCGGCGGCGAACGCTGAGCGGTGGTGTCGGCTTTTTTTACATCTGCAAAAACACAAAAAGTGTCAATAACATCAAGTAATTGAATATATGTGATTTTTGAAAGATGGCATTGTGCTTGCTATATACCCAGCGAAACTCATTTTCTCTGGGAGACAACACAAATGACCATCCACTCCGCCTTCAAGTCGCTGGCCGCGGCCACCCTGCTGGCTGCCGCCTGTTCCGCCAACGCCGCGCTGCTGACGGCAACCGACAGCACCTACGGGCTGTTCGATGCGGCGTCCGGCAACCGGACCTTCACGCTGGGTTCCGGCCTGGTGTCCGACGTCAATCTTTCCATCACTTTTTCCAAATGTGACGATCCCGGCATTGGTCCCAATGGCACCAGCTGCGTCGGCACCGGCAATTCCTTCAACAGCGAGATCGTGTTCCTGCTGACCAACCCGTTCGGCACCACGGTCAGTCTGGTCAATAGCGGAACCTACGGCGGCGCCACGCCGGGTTCGGGCAAGGTCACCATCACCTTCGACGACGAAGCGCTTGGCATCGTTGGCGGCGCCAACGTCGTCGGCGGCAGCTTCCAGCCGGTCGGCGAACTGTCCGACTTCGACGGCCAGGACGCCGGCGGCATCTGGACCCTGTTCATCCAGGACACGGTCGGCGCCGATCCACTCGACTACTTCAGCGCCACGCTGTTCGTCACCACCCGCGAAGCCAATGCTGTGCCGGAACCCGGCTCGCTGGCCCTGCTCGGCCTCGGCGTCGCCGGGCTGGCCGCCTTCCGCCGCCGCCGCACCTGAACGCCGGCACACTGCCACACCGCAAGGCCGGGCTTGTCCCGGCCTTTTTTCATGGGCCGCCGGCATTGACGCCGGCCGGCGCCTGCCGCCACACTCGGCGGCACCGACTGTCGCCGCCGCCCATGACTACCGCCTGGTTCCTGAAAAACCTGCTCGCCACACTGCTGCTGCCGCCCGCCAACGGGCTGCTGCTGCTCGGCCTGGCCGGCCTGTACCGGCGCCGGCGCTGGGCTTTCGCGCTGGCCGCAGCGGGCGCCCTGCTGTTGCTGGCGCCCAGCCTGCCGCCGGTTTCCGGCTGGCTGATCGGCACGCTGGAGCGGCGCGCCGGCCCGGTGCTGACCGATCCGCAGGGGGCCGGGGCCATCGTCATCCTCGGCAGCGGCCTCAATACCGATGCCGCCGAATACGGCGGTGAGACGCTCAGCCAGCGCAGCCTGGTCCGCGCCCGCTACGGTGCCATGGTGGCCGTGCGCCACCAGCTGCCGGTGCTGGTCAGCGGCGGCCGGCCGCCGAACGCCCAGCGTTCGGAAGCGGACGCTATCGGCGAGGCGCTGGAACGCGAATTCCACGTGCCGGTGCGCTGGCGGGAAAGCCGTTCGGCCGATACCGCGGACAATGCCGCGCGCTCGGCGGAACTGCTGCGCGCCGCCGGCATCCGCCGCATCGTGCTGGTCACCCAGGCCTTCCACATGCCGCGCGCCCGGCGCCTTTTTACGGCGGCCGGGCTGGAAGTGGTAGCGGCACCGACCGAACTGGGCATCCGCCACGGCTGGCCGCAGCATCCGCTGGAATGGCTGCCGCAGGCCGGCGCGCTGCATGATTCGCAGTACGCCCTGCACGAATGGCTGGGCCTGCTCTGGCTCGATCTGCTGGAGCTTGTCCGGCCGGCCGGCTAAGCCGTCAACGCGGCTTCAGCCGCAGGTCGTTGCGCACCGAGCGGACGCCGGGCACCTTGCCGG
>DASUZG010000058.1:0-3211 GCA_036376995.1 Azonexus sp.
GTCCAGCGGCGAGAGCTGGTCGCCCGAGAACGCGAGCCAGATGGTCGGCGTGGCGTCGGCCTCGACCTTGGCGATGACCGGCTCGTCGATCGCGTCGGGCAGGCGCCCGCGCACCCGCGAGACGCGGTCGCGGACGTCGGCCGCCGCCGCCTCGGGCGGCCGCTCGAGCTTGAAACGCACGGAAATCTGGCTGTTCTCGGCCCGCGAAATGGACGTGATCACTTCCACGCCTTCGATGCCGGCCAGCGAATCCTCCATCGGCTTGGTGACCTGGGATTCGATGATCTCGGCCGAAGCGCCGCGGTAGTTGGTGGTGACGGTGACCACCGGCTCGTCGATCTTCGGATACTCGCGCACCGACAGCCGGTCGTAGGAGACGATACCGAGCAGCATGACGACCAGCGACAGCACGGTGGCGAACACCGGCCGGCGGATGCAGGTTTCGGAAATCTTCATTGGCCGTTCGCCGCCGCGGCCGGCGCTCCTTCGCCGACGGCACGCACGGCCAGGCCATCGCGCAGTTTCAATTGGCCGGCGGTGACCACCACGTCGCCGGCGGCGAGCCCTTCGACGATCTCGACCTGGGCCGCGCGGCGCACGCCGAGCTTGACCGGCACGCGCGCCGCCTTGCCGTCGACGATGCGGAAAACGGCCGGCTGGGCGCCGGGCATGATCGCCTGCTCGGGCACCATCAGCGCCGCCTGGCGGGTGCCGAACAGCACGCGGATGCGGATGAACATGCCGGGGCGCAGCTTGCCTTCCTTGTTGTCGAGCCGGGCGCGCGCCGACAGCGAGCGGCCGCCCTGGTCGACCAGCGGATCGACGGCTTCCAGGCGCGCCGTGAAGCGCGCGCCGGGCAGCGCGTCGCTGGTCACGTCCAGCGTCATGCCCTGGTGCAGGCGGCCGACGTAGGCTTCCGGCAGGCGGAAATCGGCGCGCAGCGTGGCGATGTCCTCGATATTGATCAGGTCCTGGCCTTCCTTGACGTAATCGCCGACGCTGACGTTGCGCAGGCCGACGACGCCGGCGAAGGGCGCCCGGATGCGCGTCCGGGCGAGCTTGGCGGCGGCCAGATTGACGGCCGCAGCCTGGATCTTCAGGTTTGCCGCCGAGTTTTCCAGCGCCTGCTGGCTGAGGAATTTCTTTTCCAGCAGCTCCTGGTTGCGCCGGTGGTTGCTCTCGGCCAGCGCTAGGTTGGCCCGCGCCTGCTCCAGCTCCGCTTCCTGGATCGCCGCATCGAGGCTGATCAGCACCGTGTCCTTGGCCACCACGGCACCGTCGCGGAAATTGATCGTTGCCACGCGGCCGGCCGTTTCCGGGCGCAGCACCACCGATTCGTTGGACTTGAGCGTGCCGACCGCCTGCGCGTCGTCGGCGAAATCGACCGCCTTGACCGTCGCCACCTCGACGGCCTGGGCGAAACCGGCCGGCGCGGCGCCGTTGCCGGCCGGGGCCGGCGCAGCCGCCGGCGGCCGGTTGGCGGTATAGGCGAAATAGCCGGCGGCCAGCAGGCCGAGCACGGCCAGGGCGACGACTTTGGACGGAGCTTTCTTCTTCATGACGGGAACCAGAGCGGGAGCGGCGTTGACGCCGGCAAGAAGCAGCGATTGTAGCGAAGGGCGGCCGGCCGGCCCAAGCGATTCCCGGCGCTGGAGGACTATTCGCTCAGTCGGCGCCGTCGCTGTCCGGCGTCTCGGCATCGCCGGCCGGCTCATCGATGCCGAACACCGCCCGGCAGGCCGCCTCGTCCTCGCCCTGCCAGTCGGCCGGCAGCGGCGCGACGCGAACCACGGCGACGCCGGCGCGGATCATCCCGAGGTATTCGGCGACGCCGCGCGAGACATCGACGATGCGCCGGCGGTGCTTGACGTGCATCCGGTCATTGACCTTGACGATGGCGCAGCGGCCATTGTCCGGGCGCAGCACGGCCAGCTGCGTGCCGAGCGGGAAGCGGTTGCTGGCGGCGGTGAAGCGGTAGGGATCGAAACGCTCGCCGGTGGCGGTGCGCCGCCCCTTGAAGCCGAAGCCGTAGAAACTGGCCAGCCCGTGCAGGCCGGGAAAATCGTCGGCGAGCACGGCGGCGGTGCCGAACAACGCGGCGTCCGGCGGCGCGGCGGATGTTGCGGCACCCGCGCCGGACAGCCACAGCAGGCCGCTGCCGATGGCCGCGGCCCGCCGCAGGCGATCAGACCACGAGGGTCTGCGGCTCGTCACCCTGGCGGGCCCGAATGACGCCGATGTTATAGACCGCTTCGCCCTGCGCCTTCAATTCGGCCATGGCGGCTTCGGCATCGGCGGCCGCGACGATGACGACCAGGCCGATGCCGCAGTTGAAGGTGCGGTGCATTTCCTTCTCGGCGACGTTGCCTTCCTGCTGCATCCAGTCGAACAGCTTGGGACGCGGCCAGGCAGCCTTCTGGATCTCGGCGACGGTGTTTTCCGGCAGCACGCGCGGCACGTTTTCGAGCAGGCCGCCGCCGGTGATGTGGGCCATGCCCTTGATCGCCACCTTTTCCATGGTCGCCAGCACCTGCTTGACGTAAATGCGGGTCGGCGCCATGACCACGTCGGCCAGCGTGCGCTCGCCGTCGAACGGGGCGTTCATGTCCGGATTGGAGCGCTCGATGATCTTGCGCACCAGCGAATAGCCGTTGGAATGGGCGCCGGACGAGGCCAGGCCGAGGACGACGTCGCCCGGGGCAATGGTCTTGCCGTCGATGGCCTTCGACTTCTCGACGACGCCGACGGCAAAGCCGGCCAGGTCGTATTCGCCGGCCGGGTACATGCCCGGCATTTCGGCGGTTTCGCCACCGATCAGCGCGCAGCCGGCCAGTTCGCAGCCCTTGGCGATGCCGCCGACGACCGCCGCGGCGGTATCGACATCGAGCTTGCCGCAGGCGAAGTAGTCGAGGAAGAACAGCGACTCGGCGCCGAGCACCAGGATGTCGTTGACGCTCATGGCGACCAGATCCTGGCCGACCGTGTCGTGGCGGTTCAGCTCGAAGGCCAGCTTGAGCTTCGTGCCGACACCGTCGGTGCCGGAGACCAGCACCGGCTCGCGATACTTCTTCGGCACCTCGAACAGCGCGCCGAAGCCGCCGATGCCGCCGAGCACGCCGTCGCGCAGCGTCTTCTTGGCGAGCGGCTTGATACGGTCGACCAGAGCATCGCCGGCATCGATATCGACACCGGCATCGCGGTAGGAAAGGGA
>DASUZG010000059.1:0-3983 GCA_036376995.1 Azonexus sp.
GCGTCGCGACCGAGGATTATCTGCAGGTGCTGCAAGCCAAACCGGCGCTGATCTCGGTGATGGCAGCCAACAACGAAACCGGCGTCGTCCAGGATATCGCCGCCCTGGCCGCCGCAGCGCGTTCCAGCGGCGCCTGGTTCCACAGCGATGCGGTGCAGGCCTTCGGCAAGCTGCCGCTCGATTTCCGCAGCCTGAATGCGGCCGGCGTGCATGCGCTGACCCTCTCGGCGCACAAGATCAACGGCCCGAAGGGCGCGGCGGCGCTGGTGCTCGACAAGCGCGTCGAGGTGCAGCCGCAGATCGCCGGCGGTGGCCATGAGCGCGGCCTGCGCTCGGGCACCGAAAACGTGCCGGCCATCGTTGGTTTTGGCGCGGCTGCGGAACTTGCGGCGGCGCGCCTTGCCGAACGGGCGGAACGGCTGAGCAGTCTGCGTGAGCGGCTGGAGGCCGGGCTGGTTGCGCTTGGCGCCTGCATCTTCGGCGGCGAGGCCGGGCGGTTGCCCAACACCACGTATTTCGCCTTCCGCGACATCGATGGCGAGACGCTGGTCGGCAAGCTCGACCGTGCCGGTTTCGCCGCCGCCAGCGGCGCGGCCTGTTCCAGCGCCAATCCGGAGCCGTCGCATGTGCTGCGGGCGATGGGCGTGGCACCGGAGCTGGCCCGCGGCGCGGTGCGTGTCAGCCTCGGTGCCGGCAACAGCGCCGCGGATATTGAACAATTCATCAATGCCGTGCAGGTTACAGTCGGACGCCTGCAGGGACTTACGGCAATGGCCGTCTGAACAACCCGACCCTAGCGAGAATGACGATGAAACTGCCCATCTATCTGGACTATTCGGCGACCACTCCGGTCGATCCGCGCGTTGCCGAAAAAATGATTCCCTATCTGTGCGAGCTGTACGGTAATCCGGCCTCGCGTTCGCACAGCTTCGGCTGGGTCGCCGATGCGGCGGTCGAGGAGGCGCGCGAGCAGGTCGCGGCGCTGGTCAATGCCGATCCCAAGGAAATCGTCTGGACCTCCGGGGCCACCGAATCGAACAATCTCGCCATCAAGGGCGCCGCCAATTTCTACGCCGGCACCAAGGGCAAGCACATCATCACCGTCAAGACCGAACACAAGGCCGTGCTCGATACCGTGCGCGAACTCGAGCGCCAGGGTTTCGAGGCGACCTACCTGGACGTCCAGGAGAACGGCCTGCTCGACCTCGAGGCGTTCAGGGTGGCGATCCGCCCCGATACGGTTCTCGCCTCGGTGATGTTCGTCAATAACGAAGTCGGCGTCATCCAGCCGATCGCCGAGCTGGGCGAAATCTGCCGCGAGAAGGGCATCATCTTCCACGTCGATGCGGCCCAGGCCACCGGCAAGGTCGACATCGACCTCGCCAAGCTGAAAGTCGACCTGATGAGCTTCTCGGCCCACAAGACCTATGGCCCGAAGGGCATCGGCGCGCTGTACGTGCGTCGCAAGCCGCGCATCCGGCTGGAAGCGCAGATGCACGGCGGTGGCCACGAGCGCGGTTTCCGTTCCGGCACGCTGGCCGCACACCAGATCGTCGGCATGGGCGAAGCCTTCCGCATCGCCCGCGAAGAGATGCTTGAAGAAAACAATAAAATCAAGGCATTGCAGGATAGGCTTCTGAGTGGACTTCAAGATATCGAGGCGACCTACGTCAATGGCGACCTGGTCGAGCGCGTGCCGCACAACCTCAATATCAGCTTCGCCTATGTCGAAGGCGAGTCGATGATCATGGCCATCAAGGATCTGGCGGTATCGTCCGGTTCGGCCTGCACCTCGGCCAGCCTGGAGCCGTCCTACGTGCTGCGCGCCCTCGGCCGCGAAGACGAACTGGCGCACAGCTCCATCCGTTTCAGCATCGGCCGCTTCACGACGGAGGAAGAAATCGACTATGCAATCAAGTTGTTGCACACGAAAATTGGCAAACTGCGTGAACTTTCGCCGCTGTGGGAAATGTTCAAGGACGGCATCGACCTGAGCACCGTCCAGTGGGCCGCCCATTGAGTCGCCAGTCGCCCCCGGTTAACCACTGAATTTCGGAGAAATTACATGAGCTATAGCGTAAAAGTCATTGATCACTATGAAAATCCGCGTAACGTCGGTTCCTTCGGCAAGGAAGACGACGGCGTCGGTACCGGCATGGTCGGCGCCCCGGCCTGCGGCGACGTGATGAAGCTGCAGATCAAGGTCAACAAGTCCGGCGTGATCGAGGATGCCAAGTTCAAGACCTACGGTTGCGGCTCGGCGATCGCCTCGTCGTCGCTGGTGACCGAATGGGTCAAGGGCAAGACGGTCGAGCAGGCTCTGGCCATCAAAAATACCGAGATCGCCGAGGAACTGGCCCTGCCGCCGGTTAAAATCCACTGCTCGATCCTGGCCGAGGACGCCATCAAGGCGGCCGTGGCCGATTACAAGAAGAAGCACGGAGAATGAGCATGGGCGTCACCTTGACCGACACGGCGGCGAAGCACGTCGCCAACTTCCTGACCAAGCGTGGCAAGGGCCTCGGCCTGCGCCTCGGCGTACGGACTTCCGGCTGTTCCGGCATGGCCTACAAGCTGGAATTCGTCGACGAGGTGAACGAGGACGATCAGGTTTTCGAGAGCGCCGGCGTCAAGGTCATCATCGATGCCAAGAGCCTGCCCTATCTCGAAGGGATGGAACTGGACTATGCCCGCGAAGGCCTGAACGAAGGCTTCAAGTTCAACAACCCGAACGTCAAGGATCAGTGCGGTTGTGGAGAGTCCTTTAACGTCTAGTCGTTGGAGGACGGCTCGGCGGGGGCATTGTTGCCCCGCGCTTGCCGTACATTCGTACTGTCTGCGTGCGGGGCGCTTGGCCCCGCCTTCGCTTTGAAGTCGTCGCGCTTTGATGCGCCGCATAGCCGAGGTGACTGGTGGACCTGACCGCCGATTTCTTCTCCCTGTTCGAATTGCCGCGGGCCTTCCGGCTCAATGTGTCGGAACTCGACTCGCGTTTTCGCGACGTGCAGGCGCAGGTGCATCCGGATCGTTTCGCCAATGCGCCGGACGGTGAACGGCGCCTCTCGATGCAGTGGGCGACGCGGGCCAACGAGGCCTACCAGACATTGAAGAAGCCGCTCGGCCGGGCGCGCTACCTGCTCGAACTGAGCGGCCACGACCTGCAGGCCGAGAACAACACGGCAATGCCGGCCGATTTCCTGATGGAACAGATGGAATGGCGCGAGGCGGTGATGGAGGCGCGGGCCGGCCGCGACCATCATGAGCTCGAACACCTGCACAACCGTCTGCGGGCCGACATCGGCAGCCGTTACGACGAGATCGGGCAATTGCTCGATGATGCGAAAGATTTTGCACTGGCCACCGACCGGGTGCGCCGGCTGATGTTCCTGGAAAAACTCCTGTCCGAAATCGACGATGCCCTGGCATCGCTGGAAGAATAAACAATGGCCCTGTTTCAAATCGCCGAACCCGGCGAATCCGCAGCTCCGCACGAACACAAACTAGCCGTTGGTATCGACCTCGGCACCACCAATTCGCTGGTCGCCACGGTGCGCAGCGGCATCGCCGTCTGCCTCAACGACGAGCAGGGGCGGCCGCTGCTGCCCTCGGTCGTGCGCTACCACGCCGACGGTTCGGCCGAAGTCGGCTACGAGGCGCAGAAGAACCAGGCGGTCGATCCGCGCCACACCATCGTCTCGGTCAAGCGCTTCATGGGTCGCGGGCTCAAGGACATCGCCCATGTCGAGGCCATGCCCTACGAGTTCGTCGAGGCGCCGGGCATGGTCAAGCTGAAGACTCATGCCGGCATCAAGAGCCCGGTGGAAGTCTCGACGGAAATCCTCAAGTCTCTCAAGGCCCGTGCCGAAGCGGCTTTGGGCGGCGACCTGGTCGGCGCGGTGATCACCGTGCCGGCCTATTTTGACGATGCCCAGCGCCAGGCGACCAAGGATGCCGCCCGCCTGGCCGGCCTCAACGTACTGCGC
>DASUZG010000060.1:0-16170 GCA_036376995.1 Azonexus sp.
CGCCGGCGAACGGGCTGGCGCCGTAGAGCATGATGCCCGGGCGCACCCAGTCGCCGCGCGTCTGCGGGTGGCGCAGGATGGCCGCCGAATTGGCCAGGCTGACCGGCCCCTGCCAGTCGCCGGCCAGACTGCGAAAGCGCGCCAGCTGCCAGTCGATGCCGCGCTCGCCGTCGGCCTCGGCGAAATGCGTCATCAGCGTGATGCGCGCCTGCGGCAGGCGGCGCAGCAGTTCCCAGGCGCGCGGCAGGCTCGCCGCGGTGAAACCGAGCCGGTTCATGCCGGTATTGAGCTTCAGGCAAAGGTCGAGCGGCTGTTCGGGGCGGCAACTGGCCACCAGCCATTCGAGCTGCTCGACGCAATGCACGACGCTGCTCAGCCGGTGCTCGACCACGGCGGCCACGTCGGCGGCAGCGAAAATGCCTTCGAGCAACAAAATCGGCTGGCTGACGCCGGCCTGGCGCAGGGCCACGCCCTGCTCGCATTCGAGCAGCGCGAAGCCGTCGGCCTCGCTGCGCAGCGCCTCGACGGCGCGCCACTGGCCGTGGCCGTAGGCATCGGCCTTGATCACCGCCCAGGCGCGGGCACCGGGCGCCTGCCGCTTGGCCAGGCGATAGTTGTCGCGGATGGCCGTCGGCACGATGCGGGCGCGGATCGGTCGGGAAACCGTCATTCGGCAAATTCCTTCAGCTTGCTTCTGGCGAATTCGACGAAGGTCGCCGCCAGTCGCGATTGGAAACGGTCCTGCGGATAGACCAGGTACAGGCTGCGCTTGAGCGACGGCTTGAGCGGCACGGCGACCAGGCCGCCGAGGCGCAGCTCCTTGTCCACCACCGCCCGCGACACGATGGCGAAACCGAGGCCGGTGGCGACCACGCCTTTCAGGGCTTCGGGGCTGCCCAGCTCCATCTGCGTCTTCAGCGTCTTTGGTTCGACCTGCTGGGCACGGAAATAGGCGTCGGTGATCTCGCGCGTCCCCGAGCCCGGCTCGCGCGAGATGAATTCGTAGTCGGTCAGGATCTTCGGCGTCACCGCGCCCATCCTGGCCAGCGGGTAGTCGGGCGCGCAGATGGCGACCAGTTCGTCTTCGCAGCAGATGACGCTGGTCAGCCCGGAGAGCTTGGCCGGCGCCTCGATCAGGCCGATGTCGAGCGTATGTTCGGCGACCCGGCCTTCGATGCTTTCCGAGTTGGCGACGATCAGCCGGGCGCGGACCTGCGGGTAGAGCGCGTTGAACTCGCCGAGCACGCGCGGCAGCATGAACTCGGCGATGGTGGTGCTGGCCCCGACCAGCAGCGGCCCGCGCATTTCGCCGGTCATTTCGCCGAGGCGGGTTTCCATCTCGTCGGACAGCGCCAGGATGCGCTCGGCGTAGGACAGCACCAGCTCGCCGGCCGGCGTCAGCGAGATGCCGCCGTGCCGGCGCTCGAACAAGCGCGTGCCGTACTGCTCCTCCAGCTGCTTGATCTGAAAGGTCACGGCCGGCTGCGTCATGAACAGCGCATCGGCCGCGCGGGTGAAGCTCAGATGTTTGGCTACGGCATGAAAGACCTGCAGGCGCCGGTCAGCCATCGGGTTTCTCCTCGAGTGTGCGGGCGATATTCAATCACATTCCGCCGCTCGCCGTGCCCGCTTTCGTCCTCTCCGGGCCGGCAAAGTGCCACTGCACCCCGGTCATCGGAAGAACAGCGTGTACAGCAATCCGAGTACGGCGCACGCGGCCAGTACCTTCATGATGTCCAGCTTGTACTTCCAGAGGGCGAGAAAGGCCGCGAGCGCCACGATGGCGGCGAAGGCGTCGAAACGCCCGGCAAAAGGCGCCGCTTCGGTCGCTTCCGGCCACAGCACGTGCCAGCCGAAAAACAGTGCCAGGTTCAGTATCACGCCGACCACGGCCGCCGTGATGCCGGTGAGCGGCGCCGTGAATTTGAGGTCGCCGTGCGTGGCTTCGACCAGCGGAGCGCCCGCCAGGATGAAAATAAAGCTCGGCAGGAAAGTGAAAAAGGTGGCCACGCACGCGCCGGCCACGCCGGCCAGCAGCAAGGCGTCGGGGCCGAAGATTTCCTTGCTCCAGGCGCCGACGAAGCCGACGAAGGTCACCACCATGATGAGCGGTCCGGGCGTGGTTTCGCCCAGCGCCAGCCCGTCGATCATCTGGCTGCCGGTCAGCCAGCCGTAGGTTTCGACGCCGCCCTGGTAGACGTAGGGCAGGACGGCATAGGCGCCGCCGAAGGTGAGCAGCGCCGCCTTGGTGAAGAACTCGCCCATGTCGCGCAGCACCGGATGGCCCAGCGCCAGCATCGCCCCGCCCCACAGGGTCAGGCCGGTCAGCAGCAGGAGCGCCAGATAGCCGGCGCGGAAGCGGACATGGCTGGGCGGCGGGGTGTCGTCGTCGATCAAGGCCGGCCCGTAGTTTTTGTCGGCTGCGCCATGGCCGCCGCCGATGCGGAATTTTTCGGGCAGCACCTTGCCGCCACAAAAGCCCAGGATGCCGGCCGCCAGCACGATGTAGGGGAACGGCAGCGCGAACGCGAAAATGGCCAGGAAGGACGCCGCCGCCATGGCCCACAGCAGCTTGTTCTTCAAGGCGCGCGAGCCGATGCGCCAGGCGGCGAAGACGACGATGGCGACCACCGCAGGCTTGATGCCGGCGAACACCCCTTGCACCACCGTGAAGTCGCCGAAAGCCAGGTAGATATAAGTAAGAGTGGACAGGATGACGAGCGATGGCAGCACGAACAAGCTGCCGGCGACGATGCCGCCCCACGTCCGATGCAGCAGCCAGCCGATGTAGATCGCCAGCTGCTGCGCTTCCGGACCGGGCAGGAGCATGCAGTAATTGAGGGCGTGCAGGAAGCGATGCTCGGAAATCCAGCGGCGCTTCTCCACCAGCTCCTGATGCATGATGGCGATCTGCCCGGCCGGGCCGCCGAAGCTGATGAAACCGAGTTTCAGCCAGTAGCGGAACGCTTCCCAGAAACCGGGATGGGCGGGGCGAACAAGAGGTGGATTGGGTTCAGCCATGGATCATCTTCTCCTTGAAACCGAGACAGTTTTTAGGAATTACCGTAATTGGGAGGTTCCGCCACGATAGCGCATGCCTGTCGCGCTTATTCCCCGACTGCGGCACGAAATTGCTTGGCCTGGCCCGTAGACGTATGCCGCATGCGACACCGATTCATACCGGTCGCAGGGTGGATTTCACGGGGTTGGTCGGCAGCTGGCCGACATGTGGTCAGAACATGCATATTTCGCCCACGGCGACAAGCCTTGCGGCCCGGACAAAGCGTGGTATAACCCTCGACCAAAGTTATATAAGAGACAAGTCTCCCTGTGCCGTTCGGCTTCTACATCATCATGGCCGCGCAGTTTTTTTCTGCGCTGGCCGACAACGCCCTGCTCATCGCCGCCATTGCCGCCTTGCGTGAAATGCAGGCGCCGACCGAGTACGAGCCGCTGCTGAAGACCTTCTTCACCGTCTCCTACGTGGCGCTGGCCGCTTTCGTCGGCGCCTTTGCCGACTCGATGGCCAAGGGGCGGGTGATGCTGATCAGCAACACCATCAAGATCGTCGGCTGCTCGATGATGTTCTTCGGCGCCCACCCGCTGCTCGCCTACGCCGTCGTCGGCCTCGGCGCCGCCGCCTACTCGCCGGCCAAGTACGGCATCCTCACCGAATACCTGCCGCATCGCCTGCTGGTCGTCGCCAACGGCTGGATCGAGGGCCTGACCGTCGGCGCCATCATCCTCGGCGTGGTCATCGGCGGCACGCTGATCCAGCCGGCCGTCGCCCAGCACCTGTTGAGCCTCGACCTGCCGCTGTTCGACACCGGCATCGACACCACCGGTGAAATGGCGGTCGCCATCGTCGCCGTGCTCTACCTGCTGGCCGCGCTGTTCAACCTCTACGTGCCGGACACCGGCGTCGACCACAAGCCGCTGAAGAAGAATCCGATCTACCTGGTGCACGAATTCAACCACTGCCTGTCGCTGCTCTGGCGCGACCGGCTGGGCCAGATTTCGCTGGCGGTGACCACGCTGTTCTGGGGCGCCGGCGCGACGCTGCAGTTCATCGTCATCAAATGGTCGGAAGCGGCGCTGCACCTGAACCTGTCGCAGTCGTCGATGCTGCAGGGCGTGGTGGCGATCGGCGTCGCCGCCGGGGCCATCGTCGCCGCCCGCTTCATCACGCTGCGCAAGTCGGTACGGGTGATTCCGCTGGGCATCGCGATGGGCGTCATCGTACTGTTCATGAATTTCGTGCACCACATCTGGCTGGCTGTCCCGCTGCTGATCCTGATTGGCGCGCTGTCCGGCTTCTTCGTGGTGCCGATGAACGCACTGCTGCAGCACCGCGGCCACATCCTGATGGGTGCCGGCCACTCAATCGCCGTGCAGAACTTCAACGAGAACCTGTCGATCCTGATCATGACCGGGCTGTACTACCTGATGATCCGGATGGACCTGTCGATCTACTGGGTGGTGACGCTGTTCGGCCTGTTCGTCAGCAGCCTGATGTACCTGATCCGCCAGCGCCACCTGTGCAACCAGCGCGAGCAGGACGACGTCCAGCACCTCGACGATTCGCCGGCCCACTAGGCGGCGCCCGGCCGGTGCCGGGAGCTGCGCCCTTTAGCTGCCCTGGCGCAGGATGCGGCGGGCGAACAGCAGGTCTTCCCAGGCCTTGGCCTTGTCCGGCAGGTTGCGCAACAGATAGGCTGGGTGATAGGTGACGACGACGGGAATCCCCGCGTAGTCGAAGCGCCGGCCACGCAGGGAGGCCAGCGACTTGTCCTCGTGCAGCACGCTGTGCACCGCCACCTTGCCGAGGAGCACGATGATCTTCGGCTTCAACAGCGCGATCTGGCGTTCGAGATAGGGCCGGCAGGCGGCGATCTCGGCCGTCTCCGGCGTCCGGTTGCCGGGCGGCCGGCACTTCACCGCATTGCCGATATAGACCTTGTTGCCGCGCGCGATGTCGAGTGCCGCCAGCATGTTGTCGAGCAGCTTGCCGGCCTGGCCGACGAAGGGTTCGCCGCGTGCATCCTCCTCGGCGCCGGGGCCTTCGCCGACGAACAGCCATTCCGGCTGGCGGTCGCCGACGCCGAGCACCGCCTGCTGGCGCTGCTCGCACAGCGGGCAGATGCGGCAGGCGGCGACCTGCGCCGCCAGTTCGGGCCAACCGCCGGCCGTCACCGCGGCGGCAACGGCCACCGGCGGCTCGCCGCCGGCTGCTGCCGGCTCGGGCGGCAGTGTGGCCGGCGCGGCTTCGACCGCTTCCGGCTCGACCGCATCGGCCGCCGGCGGCGCGGCCGGGTCGCGCAACACCCACAGCGGGGAAATCCCCATTTCCTGCAGCATCTGTTCGCGACTCAGGGTCATGCCAGTTCCTTGTCAAAGATCAGCGCATCCTCGCGCCCGACGGCAGCCGGATAGTAGCCCTTGCGCCGGCCGATCTGGGCAAAGCCGAAATGCTGGTACAGCTCGACCGCCCGCGCATTGGACGGCCGCACTTCGAGAAACAGCTTGGTCGCCCCACCCTGCCGGGCGCAGTCCATCGCGTGGCGCAGCAGCCGGGCGCCGTGGCCGCGCCCCTGGTGGCGGGCGCAGACGCCGATGTTGAGCAGATGCGCCTCGTCGATCACGCGCATGACGACCGAGAAGCCGACCAGTTCGCCGCCCAGGCGCAGCACCCAGACGCTGTGGCCGCCGGCCAGCGAGTCGGCGAAATTGCCGCGCGACCACGGAAAGGCCTGCAGCGAGGCTTCCAGCGCCGCCACGGCGTCGAGGTCGCGCTCGTTCATCGGAAAGAATTCCGCCGTCAGCGGCAACGCGCTCACGCCCGGCCGCCCTCGCCCAGGCGCTCGGCCACCGTCTTCGCCACCTTGTCGCGGATGTACAGCGGCGCCGCCAGCGCCGCGTCGATGCCTTCGCCGCGCGTCAGGCGCGGTGCCGCCAGCGCGGCCACCGCTGCCGCCGTCGGCAGAAGGCCGGGCAGGATGGCGATGCCGGCCGCCTGCAATTTTTCCTGCAGCAGCGGATAGGCTGCCGGCGCATTGCCGCAGGCCCGCCAGCCGGCCGTATCCGGCAGCGGCAGGTCGGCCGGCGCCAGCACGCGGATCTCGCCCTGCAACCGGCAGTCGCCGGCGGCGACGCGATAGGCGGCAGCATAGATTTCGCCCATCCGCGCATCGAGCAGCGCCAGCACCTCGCCGTCGCCGGCCTGCACGGCCAGCGCTTCGAGGCTGGTCACCGGCAGCAGCGGCTGGCCGGCGGCCACCGCCAGGCCCTGCGCCGCGCCGCAGGCGACGCGCAGGCCGGTGAAGGCGCCGGGGCCGGCGCCGAAGGCGATGGCATCGAGCGCGGCGACCGTCGTGCCGGCTTCGGCGAGCAGTTCGCGGACCAGCGGCAGCAGCGTTTCCGAATGCGAACGCCCGGCCGGACAGCGGCGTTCGAGCACGTCGCCGTCGCGCCACAGGGCGCAGGAACCGAGTTCGGTGGAGGTTTCCAGGGCAAGGATCAACATGGGCCGGCATTTTACCGGAGGCCCGCGCCCCCGGGGACGCCGTCAGTCGCGGCGAGGGCCCCGGCGGCCGTAGTCGTCGCCGCGGCCGCGGTGCTCGCGCATGTCGTCGCGCAGGCGGCGGCGCTCGTCCGGCTCCATGCCGCGCCGGCCGCGCTCGCCGTCGTCACGCATGCCGCGTTCCTGGTGCCAGTGTTCGCGCATCTGCTGGCGCATCTCGCGGCGCTCTTCCGGCGCCATTTCGCGCCAGCCGTCGCGGGCGGCGGCGGGAACCGACGGACCGAGCAGGAGGACGAACAGCAGGGGAAGGATGACGCGGAATTTCATGACGGCGGGAGTTGAGTGATTGGCCTCATTGTCCGTCGACGCCGGTCGCGCAACGGGAAGCAAGTGTAAGGATATGTTTCCCCCCGCCGGCCGGCAATTAGTTGTTACCATTTCCCGCGCCGCCCCGGCCATCTCCCATTACCCTTGGCGCATGAACGAAACCGTACAGAACATACTGGTCGTCGATGACGACATCCGCCTGCGCGACCTGCTGACCCGCTACCTCGGCGAACAGGGCTTCGAAGTCAAGGCCGCCGCCGACGGCAAGCAGATGGACAAGCTGCGCAGCCGCGAACATTTCCACCTGATCGTGCTCGACCTGATGCTGCCCGGCGAGGACGGCCTGTCGATCTGCCGCCGCCTGCGCGGCACCGGCGACCGCACGCCGATCATCATGCTGACCGCCAAGGGCGACGACGTCGACCGCATCGTCGGTCTCGAAATGGGCGCCGACGACTACCTGCCCAAGCCGTTCAACCCGCGCGAACTGCTGGCCCGCATCCATGCCGTGCTGCGCCGCCAGGACCAGCGGCCGCCCGGCGCGCCGGAGGACGAGGCGGAGATCATCCGCTTCGGCGGCCTCGAAGTCGACCTCGCGGCCCGCAGCCTGCGCCGCGGCGACGAACAGCTGCCGCTGACCACCGGCGAGTTCGCCGTGCTCAAGGTGCTGCTGCAGCACCCGCGCCAGCCGCTGTCGCGCGACAAGCTGATGACGCTCGCCCGCGGCCGCGAACAGGGGCCGTTCGACCGCGCCATCGACGTGCAGATTTCCCGCCTGCGCAAACTGATCGAAGCCGATCCGGCGCAGCCGCGCTACCTGCAGACCATCTGGGGCTTCGGCTACGTCTTCATCCCGGACGGCAGCAAGCGCGAAGCATGATGCCGCGCTCGCTGCTGGCGCGCACCTTCCTGCTGCTGGCGCTGCTGGTGCTGCTGACCACGGCGGCCTGGCTGAGCCTGTTCCGCTACATCAACGCCGAGCCGCGGGCGCGCGAGACGGCGCAACTGGCCACCTCGGCGGTCAACCTGGTGCGCGCCTCGCTGCTCGCCGCCGCCGCCGACAAGCGCCTGCACCTGTTCGAGGAACTCAGTTCGCGCGAAGGCATTCGCCTGTTGCCGGCGGAAGCCGACGACGTGCTGGAAGCCATGCCCGACACCCGCTTCCACCGCCTGGTCCAGCGCGAGTTGGTGCAAGGCCTCGGGCCGCAGACGCGGATCGCCGCCGGCGTCAATGGCGAACCGGGGTTCTGGATCAGTTTCCGCCTCGACGAGCAGGACCAGGATCAGGATGAGGATGAGTTCTGGCTGATCCTGCCGCGCGAGCGGGCCACCCGCTATTTCGCCGGTCACTGGCTGAGTTGGGGCCTGCTGGCGGTGACGCTGGCACTGCTGATCGCCTGGCTGATCGCCTCGCGCATCAGCCGGCCCTTGCAAGCCATGGCCGATGCGGCGGCGGTAGTCGGCCGCGGCCAGATGCCGGCACCGCTGCCGGAAGACGGGGCCGAGGAAATGCGCCGCCTGGCCGGCGCCTTCAACGCCATGGCGAGCAGCCTGGAGCGCCACGACAAGGATCGCTCGGAAGTGCTGGCCGGCATTTCGCACGACCTACGCACGCCGCTGACCCGCCTGCGCCTCGAAGCCGAGATGAGTATCGCCGACGACGGCGCCCGCCAGGGCGTGATCGCCGACATCGAGGAAATGGAAGCGGTGATCTCGCAGTTCATGGACTACGCCCGCCACGAATCGGGCGAAGCGCCGGAACTGGCCGATCTCGCCGCCCTGCTGGGCGAGATCGCCGAGCGCAAGATCGCCGCCGGGCGCAGCCTGCACCTGTCGCTCGGCGCCCTGCCGGCCCTCCAGTTGCGGCCGAAGGCGCTGGTCCGCGCGGTCAACAACCTGATCGACAACGCCGCCAAGTACGGCGGCGGCGAAGTGCTGCTGCAGGCGGCCGCTGCAGGCAGCGACGTGCATATCGACGTGGTCGATCGCGGCCCGGGCATCCCGGCGGCCGAGGCCGACCGGCTGAAACGGCCGTTCACCCGCCTCGAGACGGCGCGCAGCGGCGCCGGCGGCACCGGCCTCGGGCTGGCCATCGTCGACCGCGTTGCCCGGCTGCACGACGGCCGCCTGGAACTGCTGCCCAACCCCGGCGGCGGCCTGATTGCCCGGCTGATCCTGCCGGTGCGGCGGTAACGGCCGGCTCAGGCCGACAGCGGGAACTCGGCCAGCGGGCTGTAGGCCGAACCGGCCGCCGACAGGCGCGAGGCGACCAGCACGAAGCGCGTGCACGGCCAGGCCGGCAGCGCACCGCAGGCAAACGCCCCGACTGCCTCCGGCGGCGTGCTCGCCGGCAACTTGCGCACCAGCGTCAGGTGCGGCGTGAACATCCGCTGCCGCTCGGGCAGCGGCTGGCCGACGGCGGCCAGGGCGCCGCCCAGGCTGCCGACCAGCACCTCCAGCCCGGGGGCCGGCGCGCAACCGGCCCACAGCAGGCGGTTGTGGCGCCAGAAACCGAGCCGGTCGATCTCCAGTTCGAACGCTGCGGCCGTCACCCGGCGGCCGGCCTCAAGCACCGCCGGCAAGGCGCTGTCGGCGACTTCGCCGAGAAAGGCCAGGGTCAGGTGCAGGCTTTCGCGCCGGCTGGGCTGCCCGCCGAAGCGTTGCGCCGCGGCTGTGGCCACATCCGTGAGGCCCGCCGCCAGTTCGGCCGGCGGCCACAGCGCGAAGAACAGCCGCCGCGTGGCGGCCGGCCCCTCCTCAGTCACGGCGCTCGACCAGCACCACCGCCTGCGCCTCGATGGCTTCCTCGCGGCCCAGGTAGCCGAGCTTCTCGTTGGTCTTGCCCTTGATGTTGACGCAGTCCAGGGCGATGCCGAGGTCGGCGGCGACATTGGCAACCATCGCCGCGGCGTGCGGCGCGAGTTTCGGCTTCTGGGCGATCAAGGTCGCATCGACATTGACCGGCCGCCAGCCGCGCTCGGCCAGCAGCGCGACGGCGCCGCGCAGCAGCACGCGGCTGTCGGCGCCGGCGTAGCGCGGGTCGGTGTCGGGAAAATGCCGGCCGATGTCGCCCAGCGCCACGGCGCCGAGCAGCGCGTCGGTGATCGCATGCAGCAGCGCATCGGCATCCGAATGGCCGAGCAGCCCGGTTGGGTGCGGTATCTCGACGCCGCCCAGAATCAGCTTGCGGCCCTCGACCAGCTTGTGCACATCGTAGCCCTGCCCCACCCGGATCGTCATTTGCGTGCCCTCAGGATCATCGCGGCCAGCGCCAGGTCGGCCGGATAGGTGACTTTCAGATTGGTCGCGTCGCCGCGCACCAGTTTCGGTTTCCGGCCCAGCGCCTCGATGGCGCCGGCCTCGTCGGTGAACGCCCGGGTACCGTCCAGCGCGTCGCGCAGCAGGCCGTAGCGGAACATCTGCGGCGTCTGCGCCTGCCACAGGCCGTCGCGCGGCTCGGTGGCGGCCACCCGCTGCGCGTCGTCGGCGCGCTTGATGGTATCGGCGACCGGCACGGCGAGGATGCCGCCGACCGGATCGGCGGCCAGTTCGGCAAACAGCGCCGCCAGCATGGCCTGGTCGAGGCAGGGCCGGGCGGCGTCGTGCACCAGGATCCAGTCGTCGTCGGCGGCGACCATGGCCGCCGCGCGCAGGCCGTTGCCGACGCTCTCGGCGCGCGTGGCGCCGCCACAGGCGACGGTTTCGAGCTTGGGCCCGAGTTCCGACCAGTCGTAGCGGGGCCACCACGGGTCGTCCGGCGCCAGCACCACCCAGACCCGTTCGATGGCGGGACAGGCGGCCAGGGCGGCCAGGGTATGGAAGATCAGCGGCCGGCCGAGCAGGTCGAGATACTGCTTCGGCTTTTCCGCGCCGAAGCGGGAACCGCTGCCGGCGGCGGGAACGATTGCGTAATGGCGTGGCATGGCTTAATTTTAGCGAAGAACCAGACGTTGAGAGGAAAGGCATGAGTTTCGTCGTCCCCGAACTGGCCGAACCGGTCCAAGCTTTCGCGACGGCACTCGGCATCGGCCTGCTGATCGGCATGGAACGCGAACGCCGGCCGGATTCCGCGGCCGGCCTGCGCACCTTCTCGCTGGTCGCCATGCTCGGCTGCCTGTTCGCCATGCTCGGCGAGAAAGGCGCCAGCCCGTGGCTGCTGGCCGTCGGCCTGGTGGTGATTTCCGGCTCGATGATCGCCTCCAACTTCTCGGCACAGCAGGAGGAGCAATACCGCGGCTTCACCTCGGAAGCCGCCATCATCGTCACCTACGGACTCGGCGCCGCGGTCTGGATGGGCTACGCGACGCTGGCGGTGATGCTGGCCATCACCACCACCGTGCTGCTCTACTTCAAGGCCGAACTGAAGCAGTTCAGCGAGAAAACGACGCCCAAGGACCTCAATTCCATCCTGCAGTTCGCAGTGCTGTCGCTGGTCATCCTGCCGATCCTGCCGAACGCCGACTTCGGCCCCTACGATGCGATCAACCCGCGCCAGGTGTGGTGGATGGTGGTGCTGATCTCCGGCCTGGCATTGGCCGGCTACCTCGCGCTGCGCATCATCGGCGCCCGCCACGGCGCCGCGCTGCTCGGCATTTTCGGCGGCCTCGCCTCGTCGACGGCGACGACCATGATGTTCTCCCGCCACGCCGCCGAGCACGGCCATCTGGTGCGCATGTCGGCGATCGTCATCCTGATCGCCAACGTCATGGTCATGATCCGCCTCGGCATCATCGCCGGGCTGGTCGCACCGGCGCTGATCCGCCCGGTCGCCATCGTCTTCGCCTGCGGCATCGTGCCCGGCGTGGCCATGGCGCTGTATGGCTGGAAAATTCTCAACGACGCCGGCGAACTGCCGCTGCCCGACGTCAAGAACCCGACCGAACTGAAGACCGCGGTCTCCTTCGGCCTGCTCTACGCCGTCGTGCTGCTGGCCGCCGCCTGGCTGCAGGATGTCGCCGGCAACAGCGGCCTGTACATCGTCGCGCTGGTTTCCGGCCTGACCGACGCCGACGCCAGCGTGCTGTCCACGCTGCGCATGTTCAACCTCGAGCGGGTGCTCTACGCCGATGCGGTGATCGCCGTGGCGCTGGCGCTGCTGGCCAACCTGGCCTTCAAGATCGGCCTGGTGCTCAGCATCGGCGGCCGTCCGCTCGCCCGCCACGCCCTGCCCGGGCTGCTGGCCATCGGCGCCGGCCTGGGCACCGGCCTCTTGCTGGTGTGATGCCATGACCACGCCCGATCCCCGCCCGCCGGCCGTCGCCGGCATGTTCTACCCGGCCGCGGCGAGCACGCTGCGCGCCTCGGTCGACGTCATGCTGGCCGCCGCGCCGGCCACCGCCATGGCGCAGCCGAAGGCGATCATCGTCCCGCACGCCGGCTACATCTATTCCGGCCCGACCGCGGCCTGCGCCTATGCCGCGCTGGCGCCGTGGCGGCAGACGATCCGCCGCGTCGTGCTGCTCGGCCCGACCCACCGCGTCGCCGTCCGCGGCCTCGCCCTGCCGTCCTGCCGGGCCTTCGCCACGCCGCTCGGCGAGATCCGCCTCGATACGGCGGCGATGGCCGCGCTCGACGAGCTGCCGCAGGTCAGGCGCAACGATGCCGCCCATGCGCTGGAACATTCGCTGGAAGTGCAGCTGCCCTTCCTGCAGCGCGCCCTCGACGAGTTCACGCTGATCCCGCTGGCCGTCGGCCAGGCCGAGCCGGAAGCCGTGGCCGAAGTACTCGAATGCCTGTGGGGCGGCGACGAGACGCTGCTGGTGATCAGCTCCGACCTGTCGCACTTCCTGCCCTACGCCACCGCCCAGCAGGTGGACCGCAACACCTGCCAGCACATCCTGGCCCTCGACGCCCGCCTCGATCCCGAACAGGCCTGCGGCGCCTACCCGATCAACGGCCTGCTGCTGCTCGCCGGCCGGCGCGGGCTGCAGGCCGGGCTGCTCGAATGCTGCAATTCCGGCGACACCGCCGGCGACCGCGAGCGCGTCGTCGGCTATGCGGCCTTCGCCTTCCATCCGCCCGCCGCACATGGATGAGCCCGGCACCAGTCTGCTGCGCATCGCCCGCAACGCCATCGGCGAGGCCTTCGGCCAGCCGCCGCAGGCGGTCGCCGGGCCGCCCGAGCTGCAGCACCCCGGCGCCAGCTTCGTCACCCTGACCCGGCACGGCGAACTGCGCGGCTGCATCGGCAGTCTCGACGCCTGGCGCCCGCTGGCCGAGGACGTGGCCGCCAACGCCCGCGCCGCCGCCTTCCGCGACCCGCGCTTTCCGGCGCTGACGACCGGCGAGTTGGCCGACACCCGCATCGCGGTCGCGCTGCTGGCGCCGGCCGAGCCGCTGCCCTGCCGCGACGAGGCCGAGGCCCGCGCCCGCCTGCGGCCGCACATCGACGGCGTGATCCTCAGCGCCGGCCGCCATCGCGCCACCTTCCTGCCGCAGGTCTGGGAACAGTTGCCGGAACCCGCCGCCTTCCTCGCCCAGCTCAAGCGCAAGGCCGGCCTGGCCGATGATTACTGGGGCCCCGAAGTGCGCCTGGAGCGCTACACTGTAAGGAAATGGCAGGAGGCATGGCCATGAACCTTCCCGAATCGCGACATCCCGGCCGCTGGTGGCATGCACTGGACGACGGCCGCATCCAGTGCGATCTCTGTCCGCGTGACTGCCAGCTGCACGAGGGCCAGCGCGGCGCCTGCTTCGTGCGTCGCATGGTCGGCGGCGAAATAGTGCTGACCACCTACGGCCGCTCCTCCGGCTTCTGCATCGACCCGATCGAGAAAAAGCCTCTCAACCACTTTTACCCGGGCAGCAGCATCCTGTCCTTCGGCACCGCCGGCTGCAACCTGGCCTGTCGTTTCTGCCAGAACTGGGACATTTCCAAGTCGAAGGACATGGACCGCCTGATGGACGAGGCCAGCCCGCTGGCCATCGCCCGCGCCGCCCGCCGCCACGGGGCCGATGCCGTGGCCTACACCTACAACGACCCGGTGGTCTTCGCCGAGTACGCCATCGACACCGCCAAGGCCTGCCGCGAACAGGGCGTCCGCAATGTCGCGGTGACCGCCGCCTACATCCACCCGAAACCGGCGCGCGAGTTCTTCGCCGTAATGGATGCGACCAACGTCGACCTGAAGGCCTTCAGCGAGGACTTCTACAAGAAGCTGTGCGTCGCCAAGCTGGCGCCGGTGCTCGACATGCTCGCCTGGATCCGCCACGAGACCGACTGCTGGCTGGAGATCACCACGCTGCTGATCCCCGGCCATAACGACAGCCCGGCGGAAATCGGCGCACTGGCCGCCTGGATCGGCCGCGAACTGGGGCCGGAGGTGCCGCTGCACTTCACCGCTTTCCACCCCGACTGGAAAATGACCGACCTGCCGCCGACGCCGCCGGAAACCCTGCAGCAGGCCCGGCGCATCGCCCGCGATGCCGGGCTGCAGCATGTCTACACCGGCAACGTGCACGACCGCGAAGGCGGCACCACCTATTGCCCGCACTGCCAGGCCGCGCTGATCGTCCGCGACTGGTACGAGATCCGCCGCTACGACCTCACCGCCGACGGCCGTTGCCCGCATTGCCAAACCTCGCTGGCCGGCCGCTTCGGCCCGCAGCTCGGACACGACGGTCACGGCTTCGGCGCCCGCCGCATTCCTATCCGCCTCGCCTCATGAACCGTCATTTCTCGCTGACCACGCCGCACGGCACTCTGCACGGCCACCTCGAACGCCCCGATCATCCGCGCGGACTGGTGCTGGTCGCCCGCGTCCATCACGCCCTGACCGACAGCGTCATCGCCGCCCATCTCGCCGCCCGCGGCTACGCGATCCTGACCATGGAACTGCTGACCGCCCAGGAAGTGCATTTCGTCGATGCGGCGCAGAACGTGCCGCGCCTCAGCCAGCGCCTCCTCGACGTGCTCGAACTGGTCCGCCAGGACGGCGACACCGAGGATCTGCCGCTGGCCATCTTCGCCGCCGGCGAGGTGACCCCGGCCGCCATCCGCGTCGCCGCCCAGCGCGACATGCAGGTCCGCGTACTGGCCTGCCACGGCGGGCTGATCGACCGGGCCGGCCTGCAGGCGCTGAAACTGCTGAACGCGCCGCTGCTGATGCTGTTCGATGCCGGCGACGAGATCGACAAGGCCGCCTTCCACCGCGCCGTGCCCCACCTCGGCGCCAGCTACGAGGAGCGGGTGCTGGTGCCGGGCGAGGATGCGGCGCTGCGCGTCAGTTCCTGGCTGGGCCTGCACCTGCACGCCGAGACCTAGGCCGGGTCGCCATGCGGCCGGCTATAATGCGGGCCGCATGTTCCGCAAAATCCGCATCTTCCTGCTGCTGTTCATCCTCGCCACCGTCGCCCTCGGCGCCTGGCGCTCCGGCAATCGCCTGACGGCCTGGGAACACAGCATCCACGTCGCCCTCTATCCGGTCGCCGCCGACGACTCGCCGGCCACCGCCGGCTACATCGGCCAGCTCGATGCCGACAGCGTCGCCGAGATCGGCCAGTGGATCGAGGGCGAAAGCCGCCGCTACGGCAAGGGCGTGCTGCAACCCGTGGTAATCCGCGTCGCGCCGCCGCTGACGGTCCGCCCGCCGCTGCCGCCGACCCAGCCGAACGCGCTCGACGCCATCGTGTGGAGCCTGAAACTGCGCTGGTGGGCTTACCGCCACGACGACATCGCCGGCCCCAAGCCGCAGGTGCGCCTGTTCGTGCTCTACCACGACCCCGCGCGCAGCCCCGCCCTGCCGCATTCGACCGGCCTCAGCAAGGGCCAGCTCGGGTTGATCCACGCCTTCGCCAGCCGCCCGCAGCACCGCCAGAACGCCGTGATCATCGGCCACGAACTGCTGCACGTGTTCGGCGCCAGCGACAAGTACGACCCGGCCAACGGCCAGCCGCTCCACCCGCAGGGCTACGCCGAACCGGCGCGCACGCCGCTGCTGCCGCAAGAACTGGCCGAGATCATGGGCGGGCGCATTCCGCTCGCCGCCGACCGCAGCGAGATTCCGGCCAGCCTTGCGGAAACGCTGATTGGCCCGGAAACGGCACGCGAAATCGGCCTGCTCGGCCGCTGACGGCAAGCGGCGCGCTTCCCCGGCCATTCCCGGGGCCAGAACTTGTTGTCGGCACGCGGATCAAATGCCTGTCAGCTGACGGCGGGCGCCCGAGCAGCTCCCGTTTCCGCGCAGCACCCAGGCGCCGTTGGCGAAGGCATCCCACTGTCGCCCGACGGCCGGATTCTCCCATCCCGATCTGCGCGGAGGCCATCATGAACTGGTTCAACAAGCTGCCCGGTTTCCCGCGCACGCCGGCCGGGCTGGAGCGCA
>DASUZG010000061.1:0-10701 GCA_036376995.1 Azonexus sp.
GCCGGACGACGAACTGCCGCAGCCGGCCGCCGGGCTGGAGCAGGCCGGCCTGCCGGCGGTCGACCGGCACCTGCTGCTGGCCGCCATCCTAAGCGAACTGGCAAGCGTGCTCGAGCGCTTCGACGGCGCGGGCTTCGCTGCCCTGCGCCCGGCCTGGCAACAGCGCCACGTCTGGCAGGAACGCCCGGTGCAGATTCTCGGCGAAGGCGAGGCGCCGCTCGTCGGCACCTGTCTCGGCGCCGCCGACGACGGTGCGCTGCTGCTGCAGACCGCAGCCGGCGTGCAGCGCATCTACAGCGGCGACGTTAGCCTGCGCCCCGCGCCCGCATGATCGTCTGTCTCGACAGCGGCAACAGCCGCCTCAAGTGGGGCGTCCATGACGGGGCCGCATGGCTGGAGCAGGGCGCGGCCGGCCATGACGACGCGGCGGCGCTGGCCGGCCTGGTCGCGCGCTGGCCGCTGCCGGCCCAGTTGCTGCTGGCCAATGTTGCCGGGGAAGCGGCGGCGGCGCGCATCCGTTCCGCCCTCGGCCCGTGGGGCGGCTTGCTGCGCGAAGTACGCAGCGAAGCGCACCGGGCCGGAGTGAGCAATTTGTACCGCCAGCCCGAGCGCCTGGGTGTCGACCGCTGGTGCGCGCTGATCGGCGCCCGGGCGCGGACGGCTGCGCCCTGTCTGGTGGTGATGGCTGGCACCGCGACGACGATCGACACCCTCGACGGCGACGGGAATTTCTGCGGCGGCCTGATCCTGCCCGGCAGCGACCTGATGCGCCGTGCCCTGGCGCGCGACACTGCCGGGCTGCAACTGGCCGCGGGCCAGTGGTCGGCGGCACCGCGCTGCACCGAAGATGCCATTGTCACCGGCGTGCTGGAAGCCCAGGCCGGCGCCATCGAGCGCGCCTTCGCCCGCCTCGCCGATCCCTCGGCGTGTTGCCTGGTTTCCGGCGGTAATGCCGGCGTCCTGCTGAAGCTCCTTGCCATCCCCTGTGCCGAGGCGCAGAATCTGCCGCTTGAGGGCTTGTTGCAAATTAGCCGGGACTACTGAAAAAACAACAAATACAGCATGGGGATGGAGATTGTCGCGGTAGCCGATCTGGAGATCGGCATGTTCGTTGCCGAACCCGATTGTGCCTGGACGGACCTGCCGTTCCTGCTGCAGGGCTTCGTCCTTGCGACGGCACAGGAAATCGAGATCCTGCGCGGCAAATGCCGCTTCGTGCAGATCGACCGCTCGCGCTCGCTCGGCGAGCAGCACCGGGCACGCGCGCGCCAGCACGATCGGCAGTTACACGGCACCCCTTTCCAGCGTCCGCCCGAAGCCGATGCGCCGCATGCGCGGCGGCGCTCGGCCGTGTTCGCCGCCCCGGCCGGGGATGAGCGGCTGCATTCTCGCCGCCAGCGCTTCCTCGGCTTCCTGCAGCAGCAGGACGGCAGTACCCAGGCCCGCGAGCTGTCGCAGGAACTTGATTACATCGAGCCGCGCTTCGACCACTTCCAGGGGGTACTGGGCGACACCTTCGCGCAGGTCGAGAGCGACCGTGCCGTCGATTTGCGCCAGGTGCGCGAGGGCCTGCAGGACATGGTCGGCAGCCTCAAGCGCAATGCCGATGCCCTGGCCTGGCTGCTGCGCCTGCGCCAGGTCGATCAGTACAGCTTCGATCATTCAATCGACGTCGCCGTCTATCTGATGATGCTCGGCCACCATATCGGCTGGCGCAGCCAGCGCCTGGTCGACCTGGGGCTGGCCGGCCTGCTGCAGGATGTCGGCAAGGCGAAGCTGCCGCCCGAACTGCTGGCCAAGAGCCAGCCGCTGTCCGACCAGGAACAGGCGCTGTTGCGCTCGCACGTCGCCGGTTCGCTGGAAATCCTGTTCGCCCAAGCCAATTTGCCGAGCGAAGTGCTGCTTACCGTGTCGCGCCACCACGAGCGCTGGGACGGCAGCGGCTACCCGTGCGGCCTCGGCGGCAACCAGATCGGCCTGGCCGCCGAGATGGCCGGCCTCGTCGATTCCTTTTGCGCGATGACCAAGCGCACGCCCTACCGCGACGCACTCGGCCACCAGGGGGCGCTCGAGGAACTCAGCAAGCAGCGCAATCGCCAGTTCAATCCGGCGCTGCTCGACCAGTTCGTCCAGTGCGTCGGCCTCTATCCGGTCGGCACGCTGGTCGAACTCGCCAGCGGCGAAGTCGGGGTCGTCATCCAGCAGAACCGCCTCCAGCGCTCGCGGCCGCGCATCCTGCTGCTGCTCGACCGGGCCAAGGCGGCGGTGCCCGGCTACCAGGTGCGTGACCTGCGCGACAAGGGCTGCCAGGGACTGAGCGTGGACAAGAGCCTGCCGTTCGGAGCCTACGGACTGTCGGCCGACGACTACTACCTGCGCTGAGGGCAGAGCAACCGCTCACCTGCCGGACGATGCATGATGCTTGAATTCCGGCGGGGGGCCGGGGACAATCGGATGCAGTCGCGTCCAGTTCGGGAGACTCCATGTTCGATCCGGTAATCAACAGCCTGCCGCTCTTCGCCGGCTTCTTCGCCACGGCCGTCGCGCTGCTCGCCATCTTCGCCGGGCTTTACCTGCTGGTCACGCCGTACAGCGAAGTCCGCCTGATCCGCACCGGCAACACCGCCGCCGCCGTCAGCCTGGCCGGCGCGCTGCTCGGCTACGCGCTGCCGATCGCCGTCGCCGTCGCCGTCAGCCACGACATCTACGTGATGATCGGCTGGGGCGTGGTCGCCGGCCTCGTCCAGTTGCTGGTTTATGTCACCGCCCGCCTGGCGCTGCCGCAGATCAACCTGGCCATTGCCCAGGGGCAGCTGGCCTCGGGCATTTTTCTCGGCGCCCTCGCCATCGCCGTCGGCATTCTCAACGCCGGCTGCATCCTCTGACCTTTCAAGGAGACTCGCATGGCCCTGATGGACTTCATCAAGAAGCAGTTTATCGACATCCTGCAGTGGACCGAGGAGGGCGACGGCACGCTGGCCTGGCGCTTCCCGATGGCCGAGATGGAAATCCAGAACGGCGCCAGCCTGACCGTGCGCGATTCGCAGGTCGCGCTGTTCGTCAACGAAGGTACGGTGGCCGACGTCTTCGCGCCGGGGATGTACCAGCTGACGACGCAGACGCTGCCGGTGCTGACCTACCTGAAGAACTGGGACAAGCTGTTCGAATCCCCGTTCAAGAGCGACCTCTACTTCTTCTCGACGCGCACCCAGCTCGACCAGAAGTGGGGCACGCCGAACCCGATCACCATCCGCGACAAGGAATTCGGCGTCGTCCGCCTGCGCGCGTTCGGCATCTACAGCTACCATCTGGTCGATCCCAAGCTGTTCTATCAGAAGATTTCCGGCACCCGCGACAGCTACGGCCGCGACGAGCTCGAAGGCCAGCTGCGCAACACGCTGGTCGCCGGCCTGACCGATCTGTTCGGCGAATCCGGCGTGGCCTTCATCGACATGGCGGCCAACCAGGACGAGTTCGGCAAGGCGATGCTGCAGAAGGCGGCGCCGATGTTCGCCGAATACGGCCTGGCGCTCGATTCGCTGGTGGTGCAGAACGTTTCGCTGCCGGAGGAATTGCAGAAGACGCTCGACCAGCGCATCAGCATGAACATGATCGGCGACATGCAGCGCTACACCCAGTTCCAGGTCGCCAACAGCATTCCCGATGCGGCCAAGAACGAGGGCGGGCTGGCGGCGATGGGCGTCGGCCTTGGCGCTGGTGTCGGCTTCGGCCAGGTGGTCGGGCAGTCGATGGCGGCGGCGATGCAGCCGGCTGGTACGGCGCCGGCGGCCGGCGGCACGGTCCCGACCGATGAGGTCGTGGCGACGCTGGAGAAGCTGCACGGGCTGGTCGAGAAGGGCATCCTCAGCCAGGCCGAGTTCGATGCCAAGAAGGCGGAGCTGCTGAAAAAGCTGACCTGAATCTTGCGTCGCCCGTCGTCTTCCTTCTTCCCCGCCTAGGCGCGTGGCCGTCAACGCCACCTGCCCCTCCTGCGGCGCGCCGGTCGTCTTCCGCTCGGCGTCGTCGGTGTTCGCCGTCTGCGAATACTGCAGCAGCACGCTGGTCCGCCACGACCAGGCGCTGGAGGATATCGGCAAGATGGCGGCGCTGGTCGAGGACCGCTCGCCGCTGCAGCTGGGTACCGAGGGGCACTACAAAGGCGTGCATTTCGCGCTGATCGGGCGCATCCAGCTGAAGTACAGCCAGGGCTACTGGAACGAATGGCACCTGCTGTTCGACGATGCGCGCACCGGCTGGCTGTCGGAAGCCGGCGGCGAGTATGTGCTCACTTTTGCGACGCCGGTGATGGAGCCGATCCCGGCCTACGAGACGCTGGCCATCGGCCAGCGCTTCGCGCTGAGCAGCCAGGTGTGGACGGTCAGCAATCTGGAGCAGGCCGAATGCGTGGCCGGCGCCGGCGAACTGCCGTTCAAGGTCGGCGCCGGCTATCCGCTGCTCGCCGCCGACCTGCGCAGCGCCAGCCATTTCGCCACGCTCGACTATTCCGAGACGCCGCCGCTGCTGTTTCTCGGCGAAGCAGTCGATATCCGCAAGCTGCAGTTGTCGGGCCTGCGCGCCGATCTGGCGGCTCCCGCGCAGACGGTCAGCGCCCAGGTCTTTCGCTGCCCGTCCTGCGCCGCGCCGCTGCAGGCGCGCTCGGCCGAGATCCTGGCGGTGGCCTGTGGCAGCTGCGGCGCCGTGGTCGATACCGCCGACCTCAACCACCGCCTGCTGTCGAAAGCCCTGGCCCGCGATCATGAAACCTGGGAGCCGCGTCTGCCGCTCGGCAGCCAGGGCAAGCTCGACGGCCAGGCGTTCGAGGTCATCGGCTTCCTGGTCAAGCGCAGCAAGGTCGACGGCGTCGCCTACGACTGGCGCGAATACCTGCTGGCCGGCGAACTCGGCACCTATCGCTGGCTCACCGAATACGACAACCACTGGAATGTGGTCGAAGTGCTGGCGCAGCCGCCGGCCGGCGCCGGCGCCCGGGAGGAATCCGAGGTGCGCTGGTCGGGCGAGGAGTTCCGCCATTTCGCCAGCGCCCCGAATGCCGAGGTCGTCTATCTCGCCGGCGAATTCACCTGGCGCGTGCGCCGTGGCGAAAGCAACCGCGTCGTCGATTACGTGGCCCCGCCGTTGCTGCTGTCGCGCGAGTCGACCGAGCGCGAATTGTCCTGGTCGCTCGGCCGCTACGTCGAGCCGGCCGTGATCGCAGCCGCCTTCCGTCCGCCGCAGCCGCTGCCGGCGCCGCGCGGCGTCTATGCCAACCAGCCGAACCCGTGGCAGGAGACCCATCGTCGGGTCTGCCGCCGCTTCTGGCTGTTGGCCCTGGCCGCCCTCGGCCTGCAGCTGTGGTTCTGGCTCTTTGCCGGTGGCCAGCTGCTGCTGCGCGAAGCCTTCGAGTTCACCCCGCAGACCGTGGCCGAGACGCGCCAGACGCGCGAATTCACGGTCAGCGGCAAGCCGCGCAAACTGGCGGTGCGCAACCTGACTTCGGTGGACAACAGCTGGGTCGGTCTCGAATTGCTGCTGGTCAACAAGCAGACCGGCGAGGCCTGGCCGGCGGCGCGCGAAATCGCCTACTACCACGGCAACGACGACGGCTACTGGTGGGAAGGCAGCAACGAGGACGAGGTGGTGTTCCCCAACGTGCCGCCCGGCACCTATTACCTGACCGTCGATGCCGACCTGCCGCCGGAGCGGCCGCGGCCGGTGCAGACGGTGCTGGAAGTCGCGTCCGGCAGCGCCGGCTGGTCCAATTTCGCAATCCTGATGCTGTTCCTCGCCGCCTTCCCGGTGTTCTCCCGCATCCGCCATGCCGCCTTCGAAGTCGAGCGCTGGGCCGAGAGCGACCATGCGCCGGAAGAGAGCGACGACGACAGCGGCGGAGACGACGACTGATGTTCACTAAGTTCAACCTGGCCGCCGCGCTGTTCGCCCTGGCCCTGTTCGCCCACGCCCAGCAGCAGGGCTGGAACCTCTTCGACGACGTTGCCGATGCCGGCAATAGCGGCGGCAGCAGCCGGCGGGTCAGCCACAAGTGAAGCCCGGCCGCGCCTTCCGTCATCTGGCGAGCGCGCTGCTGGCGGCGCTGTTCCTGACGCCGGCAGCGGCGCTGGAGAAGGTGTCGCTGCAACTGAACTGGAAGCACCAGTTCCAGTTCGCCGGCTACTACGCGGCGATCGAGAAGGGCTATTTCCGCGACGCCGGTTTCGAAGTCAGCCTGCGCGAACTGCCGGCCGGCGGCGACCCGGTCGCCGCCGTACTCAAGGGCCAGGCCGATTACGGCGTCGCCGCCTCGGAACTGGCGCTGCACCGGGGGCAGGGCAAGCCGGTGCTGGCGCTGGCGGTGATCGTGCAGCATTCGCCGCTGGTGCTGCTGGCCAACCGCCGGCGGATCGCCAGCATCGACGCCCTGAGCGACAGCCGGATCATGCTCATGCCGCACGAGAGCGAACTGTTCGCCTACCTCAAGCGCGAAGGCATCGAGCGCTATACCGCCGTGCCGCACAGCTTCGAACCGGCCGACCTGATCGCCGGCAAGGTCGACGCCATTTCCGGCTACGCCACCGACGAACCCTTCCTGCTGCGCCAGCAAGGCTTCCCCTACGTCGCCTACGCCCCGAAGGCGGCCGGCATCGACTTCTACGGCGACACGCTGTTTACGCTGGGCAGCCGGGCGCGCGCCCAGCCGGCCGAAGTGCAGGCCTTCCGCGATGCCGCGCTGCGCGGCTGGAACTATGCTATGGCCCATCCGGAAGAGATCGCCGACCTGATCCTCAGCCGCTACAGCACCCGCCACAGCCGGGCGCACCTGCTGTTCGAGGCTACCGAGCTGCGCCGGCTGATGCAGCCCGACCTGATCGAGATCGGCCAGATGTCGGCCACCCGCTGGCAGCAGATCGCCATGACCTATGCCGAACTCGGCATGCTGCCGGCCGGCTTCTCGATCGACGGCCTGATGCTGCCGCCCGGGCCGCGCGGCACGCCGGCCTGGGTCTGGCCGGCGCTGGGGCTGGCGGCCCTGCTGCTGTTGATGGTGACGGTGGCCGCCGCCCACTATGCCCGGCTGACGCGCCGCCTGACCCGCGAGATCGACAGCCGCGAGGCGGCCGAGGCGGCGCTGCGCGCCAGCGAGGAACGCTACCGCCGCCTGGCCGAACAGAGCCAGGACGTGATCTGGACCGTCGACCTCGCCACCCGGCGCTTCACCTACGTCAGCCCGGCGGTCGAGAAGGTGCGCGGCTACAAGCCGGAGGAAGTGATCGGCCAGAGCATCGACGAAGCGCTGGCGCCGGCCTCGCGCGAGCACGTCGCGGCGCTGCTCGAGGACCATCTGCGGCGGCTGGCCGCCGGCGACGCGACGGCGATGTCAGCGACGGCCGAGATCGAACAGCTGCACAAGGACGGCAGCCCGGTGCATGCCGAGGTGGTCGCCAGTTTCCTGCTCGACGAGAGCGGCCAGCCGGTGGCCATGCTCGGCATCGCCCGCAACAATGCCGAACGACGGGCCGCCGAAGCCGAACTGCGCATGGTCAACGACCGCTTGCTCCAGCAGCTGCAGGAAATCGGGCAGCTGCAGGAGGCGTTGAAGGAGCAGGCCAGCCGCGACAGCCTGACCGGCTGCTTCAACCGCCGCTACCTCGACGAGACGCTCGAACGCGAACTGTGGCGCGCCCGCCGCGAAGGCTATCCGCTGGCCGTGGTGATCCTCGATCTCGACCACTTCAAGCTGATCAACGACACCTACGGCCACCTGGCCGGCGACGAGGCGCTGCGCGTGCTGGCCGAGCGGCTGCGCGCCGATATCCGCCACGAAGATGTGCTGTGCCGCTACGGCGGCGAGGAATTCGTCATCCTGATGCCGCGCATGCCGCTGGTCGTCGCCGCCGAGCGGGCCGAGCGCTGGCGCGCCTCGATCGCCGCCATCCGCGTCCGCTTCGGCAGCTTCGAACTGCACTTCACCACCTCGGCCGGCGTCGCCGCCTACCCGGACCACGCGCGGATGCCGGACGACCTGATGCAGTGCGCCGACGACGCCCTGTACCAGGCCAAGAACGCCGGCCGCAACCGCGTCGTGGTGTTCGCCCAGCCTACGGCCTGAGCGGCGCCCCGGCTCAGTTCACGGCGAAGCAGAGGTACTTCACCTCGAGGTATTCCTCGATGCCGTACTTCGAGCCTTCGCGACCGATGCCCGACTGCTTGATGCCGCCGAAGGGCGCCACCTCGTTCGAGATCAGGCCGGTGTTGATGCCGACCATGCCGTATTCCAGCGCTTCGCCCAGACGCCAGCAGCGGCCGATGTCGCGGCTGTAGAAATAGGCGGCCAGGCCGAATTCGGTGTCGTTGGCCATCACGATCGCCTGTTCCTCGGTGTCGAAGCGGAACAGCGGGGCCACCGGGCCGAAAGTTTCCTCGCGGGCCACGCGCATCTCGGCGCTGACATCGGCTAGCACCGTCGGCTGGAAGAAGTTGCCGCCCAGTTCGTGGCGCTCGCCGCCGCACAGCACGCGGGCGCCCCTGGCGCGGGCGTCGGCGACGTGCTCGGCGACCTTGGCCAGGCCGGCGGCATTGATCAGCGGCCCCTGGACAACGCCCTCGGCGCTGCCCGGACCGACCTTCAGGGCCCGGGTGCGCTCGGCCAGGCGGGCGGCAAAGGCTTCGTAGATGCCCGACTGGACCAGGAAGCGGTTGGCGCAGACGCAGGTCTGGCCGGTGTTGCGGTACTTGGCGATCATTGCGCCCTCGACCGCGGCATCGAGATCGGCGTCGTCGAAGACGATGAAGGGCGCGTTGCCGCCCAGTTCCAGCGACAGCTTCTTGATGGTCGGCGCACTCTGCGCCATCAGCAGCCGGCCGACGGCGGTCGAGCCGGTAAAGGACAGCTTGCGGACGATCGGGCTGGCCGTCAGTTCGCCACCGATCGCCGCCGGGTCGCCGGTCACCACGTTGAACACGCCGGCCGGCAGGCCCGCCCGCTCGGCCAGCACGGCCAGCGCCAGGGCGGTCAGCGGCGTCGCCTCGGCCGGCTTGACCACCACCGTGCAGCCGGCGGCCAGGGCCGGCGCCACCTTGCGCGTGACCATCGCCAGCGGGAAGTTCCACGGCGTGATCGCGGCGCAGACGCCGACCGACTGCTTGACCACCAGCAACCGCGTGTTCGCCGCCGGGCTGGGGATGCTCTCGCCATAGGTGCGCTTGCCTTCCTCGGCGAACCACTCGACGAAGGAGGCACCGTAGATCGCTTCGCCGCGCGCTTCGGCCAGCGGCTTCCCGCCCTCGGCGGTGATCAGCTGGGCAAGATCGTCGGCGTTGTCGAGAATCAGCCGGTTCCAGGCCTGCAGCAATTGCGCCCGGCGCCGCGCGGTCAGCGCCCGCCAGGCCGGCAGCGCGGCATCGGCGGCGGCAATCGCCCGGCGCGTTTCAGCTGCGCCGCAGCGCGGCACGGTGGCCAGTTGGGCGCCCGTCGCCGGATCGACCACCGTCAGCGTCGCGCCGTCGTCGGCGCCGACCCAGTGGCCGCCGATCAGGTTGGTGGTACGCAGCAAATCCTTGTCCTGTAGTTTCATGGCTTTGAAAAATCCCGTAAAAACGTTAAGTTAGCGCCCATTCCGTAGCCAACGCACGAACCTGATGCCCGCTCTGTCCACGCTTCTTGCCCTGTTCGCCGCGCTGCTGCTGGCTGCCTGCGGCACGCCCGGCAGCCGGCCCGAGTCGTCGGCCACTATAGCGCAACCGTCGGTAGCGGTCAGCGCGCAGGGCAACGAAGTCGCGCTCTACGCCCTCGGCCTGATCGACACCGGCTACCGCTTCGGCGGCAAGAACCCGGAGGCCGGCCTCGACTGCAGCGGCATGGTCAGCTACATCTACGCCCGCGCCACCGGCCTCAAGGTCCAGGGCAGCGCCGCCGACATCGCCCGCGGCGGCCGGCCCATCGCGCGGACGGCATTGCGCCCCGGCGACCTGGTCTTTTTCAACACCCGCAACCGGCCGTTCTCGCACGTCGGCATCTACCTCGGCGACGAGCGCTTCGTGCATGCCCCGTCGACCAACGGCCGCGTCCGCATCGACGCCCTCGGCGACCGCTACTACGCCCAGCGCTTCGAAGCTGCCCGCACCTACTTCGATTAACCGCCGGCGACGATTGATTGGACGCCACCGGCGGCAAACGGTAGAATCCGACCTCCCAAGCGCCCATAGCTCAGCTGGATAGAGTACTGCCCTCCGAAGGCAGGGGTCGTGCGTTCGAATCGCGCTGGGCGCGCCAGAATTTCGCAGCACATCAAGCAAAAAGGCCATCCATGCGGATGGCCTTTTTGCTTGGTACGACAGTCCGGCCTCAGAAGAAGGCCGGCACGATGTCGACGAACAGGATCTTGATGATGGTCATGCCCGGGAAGATCATCGCGTAGCCGAGGTCGGTGCGGTCGGAGGGCATCAGCTTGTTGGCGTAGGCCAGGATCGCCGGATTGCCGCAGGCGCCGGCGACGATGCCGGCGACTTCGTCGAACGGCATGCGATAGACGAAGAGGCCGAGAATCATGATCGGCAGGACCAGGGCGATCAGCACGACGACGCCGAGGCCGAGCATCAGCAGGCCGGTTTCGCTGACGGTGGCGACGAACTTGGGGCCGGAGGACATCCCGACCTGGGCGAGGAACAGCGTCAGTCCGAGGTTGCGCAGGACCAGGTTGGCGGACA
>DASUZG010000062.1:0-11094 GCA_036376995.1 Azonexus sp.
CGGGATGCCGGCCGCTGCGATGACCGCTACATATCGGCGCCGGCCCTGCGTATAATCCGGCGCTCATTGACGGCCTTGCCAGCTGCCCTGTTGCTCGTCATGCGTATAAAATTCACCAAAAGTATTAAATTTATATTGTGCCGGTAGGTAAAACGCCGGTATCGGCTGACAGGCTCGGAGCGACCATGACGGACCACGAAGTGCACGCGATCAACCCGATAACCGGGGTTCGGGTGGCAGTCGTGCCGCCGTTGCAGGAGCTGCCGCCGGAACTGGTCACCGGGCACCAGCACCTCGATGCCGAACACCGCCTGCTGATCTCCTGCATCGCCAACCTGCGCCGGGTCTGCACCGATCACGTCAATTGCCGGCATTGCGGCGATTGCCCGCCGGCCCGCCGCCACCACTGCGAAAACCATCTGGTGGGCATGCTCGGCGACTTGCTGTCCTTCGTGCTCGAGCATTTCCGGGCCGAGGAAGAAATCATGCGCGATTCGCTGCTGCTGATGGTCGATCGCGAAGTCTGCGAAGCGCACATGGAAGACCATGCGGCCATTTCCGGCAAGGTCCAGGAAATTGTCGCCGCGCTCGATCCGATGAATACCGTCGGCCTGATCCGCGAACTGGATACCCTGCTGACCCGCTGGGTCAGCAACCACATCGCGCTGCACGACATGCTGCTGGTGCGCTGGGTGCAGCGCGAGGACTCGGTGCTGCGCGAGGCCGGCCTGCCGGTCGCCTGACGCCGGCGGCGGGCTGCGCTAAAATGCCCGCCTCGATTTTCCGGAAGCTGCCATGTCCTCCCGCCTGATCTACGGCTTTCACGCCGTCACCGCCAAGCTGCGTCACGACCCCGGGGCGGTCAAGGAAATCATCGTCGACGCGACGCGCCACGATGCGCGCGCCCGCGACCTGCTCAATCATGCCGAACTGCAGGGCGTGCGCGTCATCGCCGCCGACGGCAAGCGGCTCGACGGCATGGCCCCCGGCGCCCGCCACCAGGGTGTCATCGCCCGCGTCGAGGGCGGGCGCAAGCTGGCCCATCTCGACGACGTGCTCGATACGCTCGAAGAACCGGCCTTCCTGCTGGTGCTCGACGGCATCACCGACCCGCGCAATCTCGGCGCCTGCCTGCGCGTCGCCGATGCCGCCGGCGTCCATGCGGTGATCGCGCCGAAGGACCGCGCCGTCGGCCTCACCGACGTGGCCGCCAAGACCGCCAGCGGTGCCGCCGAGACGGTGCCCTACGTGATGGTCACCAACCTGGCGCGCACGCTGCGCGAATTGCAGGAGCGCGAAATCTGGGTCATCGGCACGGCCGGCGAGGCCGACAAGGATCTCTACGCCGCCGACTGGCCGCAGGCCACGGCCTGGGTGCTCGGCGCCGAAGGCGAGGGCATGCGCCGCCTGACGCGCGAGAACTGCGACCAACTGGTGCGCATCCCGATGCACGGCACGGTCGAGAGCCTCAACGTCTCGGTCGCCGCCGGCGTCTGCCTGTACGAAGCCCGCCGCCGCCGCGGCTGAGCGTGCGATGACACACCGCCGCGCCGTGGCGCTGATGGTCGTGGTCACGCTGCTGTGGAGCATGGCCGGCGTCGTCACCCGCCAGCTCGATGCGGCGCGCAGTTTCGAAGTCACCTTCTGGCGCAGCGCCTTCAATGCCCTGGCGCTGATCGTCGCGCTCGGCTGGCTGCGTGGCCCGGCGCTGTGGCACGGCCTGTGGAAGGCCGGGCCGGCGGTGTGGATTTCCGGCGTCTGCTGGGCCGTGATGTACACCGCCTTCATGGTCGCCCTGACCCTGACTTCGGTCGCCGACGTGCTGGTGACGATGGCCATCGCGCCGCTGCTGACCGCGCTCTTGTCCCGCTTCGTGCTCGGCCACCGGCTGCCGGCGCGGACCTGGCTGGCGATCGTCGTCGCCGGCGCCGGCATCGGCTGGATGTTCGGCACCCAGGCCGGCGCCGGGCGCCTGCTCGGTTCGCTGGTGGCGGCCGCGGTGCCACTGGCCGGGGCGATCAACCTGACGGTGCTGCAGAAGGTCGGCAAGGACGCGACGGTGGCTGCCGACATGCTGCCGGCGGTGCTGATCGGCGCCGTGCTGTCGGCTGCGGTGAGTCTGCCGCTGGCCTGGCCGCTGCAGGCTTCGGGCCACGACCTCGGCCTGCTGGCCCTGCTCGGTGTCGTGCAGCTGGCGGTGCCCTGCCTGTTGATGGTGCGCCTGACGCGCGAGTTGCCGGCCCCGGAAATCGCGCTGCTGGCGCTGCTCGAAGTTATCTTCGGCGTCGCCTGGGCATGGCTGGGGGCGGGCGAGGCCCCGAGCGCCAGCGTGCTGCTGGGCGGCACGCTGGTGCTGACGGCGCTGGTCGGCAACGAACTGCTGGCCCTGCGCCAGCCGGCCCTGAAGGCGGGGCGCGCTGCCGGCTGACCGCCGGCAGCGATCTCAGGAAGCGCCGGCCTCGGCGGCAGCCGGGGCGGCGCCGGCGTTGTCGGCCGGCTGGTCCTGCCAGCCGCCGCCGAGCGCCTTGAACAGGTCCACCGCCGCCACCAGCCGCGCCCGGCGGGTGGCGATCAGTTCCAGCAGCGCTTCGTTGTTCGAGCGCTGGGCGATCAACACTTCCAGGTAACCCGAGTAGCCGGCGGCATAGCGCCGGTTGGCGATCGCCAGCGCCTGACCGGTGCTCTCGACCAGCGTGTTGCGGGCGGCTTCGGCGGCAGCGTTCTCGCGCAGCGTCACCAGCGCGTCGCGCACTTCCTTGTAGGCCACTTGCAGGGTGTTCTGCCAGGCGATCAGCGACTGCTCGTTGAGCGCCTTGGCCTGGTCGACGCGGGCCGTGGTCCGGCCGAAATCGAGCAGCGGCATCAAGAGGCCGAGACCGATCGCCCAGGTGTCGGCGCCGGCCCCGAACAGGTCGTTGAGCGCCTTGCTTTCGCTGCCGAGGCTGCCGGTCAGCGTCAGCCGCGGGTAGTAGCCGGCCTTGGCGACGCCGATGTTGGCATTGGCCGCGATCAGGCGCTGTTCGGCTTCGCGCACGTCGGGCCGGCCGTCGATCAGGTTGGCCGGCAGCCCGGCCGGCGGCACCGGCGGCAACGGCAGCTGGCGCAGGTCGCCGGCGGCGATCTTGAGCGCCGGGTTGGCGGTGAGCAGGGCCAGCTGGTGTTCGAGCAGGGCGCGCTGCCGGCGCAGGTCGGCCAGTTGCGCCTGCAGGCTGGCGACGGCGCCGGTCGCCTCGTAGAGATCGAGCGGCGATACGAGGCCGGCGTCGACCCGGGTCTTGGCCAGCTGCAGGCTTTCCTCACGGCTTTTCAGCGATTCCTCGCTGATCGCCAGTTGCGCGTCGGCGGCGCGCAGCGCCAGGTAGTTGCTGCTGACCAGGCCGGCGATGCTGAGCCGGATGGCGTCGCGCGAATAGCGGCTGGCCAGCAGGTTGGCCAGCGCCGCCTCGTTGCTGCGGCGGACGCTGCCCCAGAGGTCGATTTCGTACGACGCGGTCAGCGCGGCACCACGGCTGCGCTGGATGTCCGGCGAGTTGCTGTTCCAGGTGGCGGTCTTGGTGCTGAGCTTGCGGTTGCTGCCGCTGGCTTCGACATTGATCTCGGGGAAGTAGGCGGCCCCGGCTTCGCGGGCGACGGCGCTGGCCTGTTCGACGCGGGCGACGGCGGTGCGCAGGTCGGCGTTGTTGCGCAGCGCCTGGTCGACCAGGTCGTCCAGCGTCGGATCGGCGAACAGCGTCCACCAGCGGTTGTCGATGACGGCGCTGGCCGCGGTCGGCGCCGCTTCGCTGTAGGCGCCCGGCAGCCCGGCGGCCGGGCGCAGGTAGTCGGGGCCGACGGCGCAGCCGGCCAGGGCCAGCGCCAGGGCCACGGGGGCCAGGCGGGGGGTGAGGCGGGCGATCATGCTTGCTCCTCTTCGACGACGAGATGCGAGGGTTGCAACTGCTTGCCGCGCTCCAGCCACTTGAAGAACAGCGGGATGAAGATCGTGGCGATGAAGGTGGCGGCGATCATCCCGGCGAAGACGCCGGTACCCATCGACTGGCGGGCGGCGGCGCCGGCGCCGCTGGCCTTGACCAGCGGGAAGACGCCGAGCACGAAGGCCAGCGAGGTCATGACGATCGGCCGCAGGCGCAGGCGCGCGGCTTCCAGCGCGGCTTCGACGACGCCCATGCCCTCGGCGTACTTCTGGGCGGCGAACTCGACGATCAGGATGGCGTTTTTCGACGCCAGGCCGATCAGTACGACGAGACCGATCTGGAAGTAGATGTCGTTCGGCATGCCGCGCAGCCAGATGGCGGTCAAGGCGCCCATCAGCGCGAAGGGCACGGCCATGATGACGGCCAGCGGCAGCGACCATTTCTCGTACTGGGCGGCGAGGATCAGGAAGACCATGATGATGGCGAAGGCGAAGGCCTGCACCGAGGAGCCGGAACTGCGCTTCTCCTGGAAGGCCTGGCCGGTCCAGGCGATCTCGTAGCCGCTCGGCAGCGTGGCGGCGGCGACTTCCTCGACGATCTTGATGGCGTCGCCCGAGCTGATGCCCGGCTTCGAGTCGCCCATGATCTTGGCGGCGACGAAGCCGTTGAAGCGCTCGACCTGCTCCGGCCCGACCACGTTCTTGACGCGGCTCACCGCCGACAGCGGGATCATCGCCTGGCTGCTGCTGCGCACATAGACCTTGCCGAGGTCGTCCGGCTTCATCCGGTAGCCGGATTCGGCCTGCAGCTGTACGCGATAGACGCGCCCGGCCTTGTTGAAGTCGTTGACGTACAGGGCGCCCATGGTGCTCTGCAGCGTCTCGTAGATGCTGGCCAGCGGCACGCCGAGGGCCAGCGCCTTCTGCTCGTCGACCTCGACGAACAGCTGCGGCACGGTCGGCCGGAAGAAGGTCGAGATGCGGGTGAATTCCGGGCGCTTCTGCAATTCGGCCATGAAGCCCTGGGTCACTTCGTTGAGCTTCCTGGCATCGCCATCGACGCGGTTCTGCAGATAGACCTCGAAGCCGCCGGCGGTGCCGAGGCCCATGATCGGCGGCGGGTTGAAGACCAGCGCCAGGCCGTCGGCCTGCATCATGCCCATGCCCATGAACTTGCCGGCCAGGTCCTGCGCCTTGGCCTCGCGCTCGCTCCAGTCCTTGAGCGGAATGAAGATGGTGCCGGCGTTCGGCTTGTTGCCGCCGCCGATCAGGTCAAAGCCGGAAACGACGAAGGTGTGCTTGACCGCCGCGTCGGAACTGACCATCTGGCGCATGCTTTCGCCGGTGGTGGCGGTGCGCTTCAAGGTCGCGCCGTCGGGCAGCATCAGCGCCGAAATCAGGTAGCCCTGGTCCTCGGCCGGCACGAAGCTGCCGGGAATGACGCGGAAGAAGAGGGCGACGATGCCGATCACCAGCGCGAAGATCAGGCCGCCGACGATGCCGTGCTTCAGGGTCAGGCCGACGGTGCGCGTATAGGTCTGGGTGAAGCGCTCGAACAGGCGGTTGAACGGGCGGAACAGCTTGTGCTCGGTGTGCTGGGCTTTCAGCAGCAGGGCGCACAGCGCCGGCGTCAGGGTCAGGGCGACGACGCCCGAGAGCACCACGGCGACGGCGACGGTGACGGCGAACTGCTTGTACAGCTGGCCGGCGATGCCGCCCAGGAAGGCGACCGGCACGAACACCGCACACAGCACCAGGACGATGGCCACCAGGGCCCCCTGGACCTCGTGCATGGCCTTGATCGCGGCCTGCTTCGGCGGCAGCTTTTCCTCGGCCATCAGGCGCTCGACGTTCTCCAGCACGACGATCGCGTCGTCGACGACGATGCCGATCGCCAGCACCATGGCGAACAGGGTCAGCGTGTTGATCGAGAAGCCGAACAGCCACAGGCCGGCGAAGGTGCCGATCAGCGAGATCGGCACGGCGACCATCGGGATCAGGGTGGCGCGCCAGCTCTGCAGGAACAGATAGACCACGGCCAGCACCAGCAGCATGGCCTCGATCAGGGTCTTGACCACTTCGTTGATCGAGGCCGAGACGAAGCGCGTGGTGTCGAAGGGAATGACGTAGCCCATGCCTTCGGGGAACTTCTTCTGCAGCTCGTTCATGCGCGCGGTGACGCGCTCGGCCACTTCCAGCGCGTTGGCGCCGGTCTGCAGGAAGACGCCCATGGCGATGGTCGGCTGGCCGTCGAGGGTGACCTGCTGGTCGTAGCTGTAGGCGCCGAGTTCGATGCTGGCGATGTCGCGCAGGCGCAGCAGGCCGCCCGGGCCGCTGGCGCGGATCACGATGTTGCCGAATTCCTCGGGCGTCAGCAGGCGGCCCTTGGCGGTCACCGTATAGACCAGCTGCTGGTCGCTCGGGGCCGGTTCCTGGCCGATCTTGCCGGCGGCGTTCTGGGCGTTCTGGGCGCGGATGGCGGCCGAGACGTCGCTGGCGGTCAGCCCGAGCTGGGCCATGCGGTCCGGTTTCAACCAGACGCGCATCGAGTAGTCCTGGGCGCCGAAAATGGTCACGTCGCCGACGCCCTTGACCCGCTTCAGCTCATCGACGATGTTCAGGCTGGCGTAGTTGGACAGGAACAGCGTGCTGTACTTGCCCTTTTCGGACTCCAGCGCCACCACCTGCAGGATGTCGTTGGAGCGCTTCTGGACGATCACGCCATTGCGCCGGACTTCCTCCGGCAGGCGCGGTTCGGCGGCCTTGACGCGGTTGTTAACGTTGACCGAGGCCATGTCCACGTTGCTGCCGACCTCGAAGGTCGCGGTGATGGTCACCGAGCCGTTGGCCGAGGCCGACGAGGTGAAATAGGACAGGCCCTCGACCCCGTTCAGCTGCTCCTCGATCGGCGCGGCCACCGTCTTGGCCAGCGTTTCGGCGGAGGCGCCGGGGTAGGTGGCGGTGATCAGCACGGTCGGCGGCGCGATCTGCGGGTACTGCGCGATGGGCAGCACCTGCGAGGCGACCAGGCCGGCGATGACGATGATGATCGAGATGACCGAGGCGAAGATCGGCCGGTTGATGAAGAATTTCGACATGGCCGTTCCTCAGCGCTTGGCCGCCGCCGCGCCGTTGCCCTCGGCGCCGGGCACGGCCGGCGGATGCGGGGCGACCGGGGCGCCGGGGCGCAGCTTCATCAGGTTGTCGACGATCACCTTGTCGCCGGCCGCCAGGCCGCCGAGGATGACCCAGTCCTTGCCGCGCCATTCGCCGGCCTTGACCGGGCGCGGCGAGACCTTGTCGCCTTCGCCGGCGACCATGACCAGCGGCCCCTGTTCGGACTGGATGACCGCCGCCTGCGGCACCAGGAAGACGCCGTCGCGCTCGCCGGTGAGCAGGCGGATGCGGACGAACTGGCCGGGCAGCAGCTGCTCGTCGCTGTTGTCGAACTCGGCGCGCAACTGCTGGGTGCCGAGCGTCAGGTCGATGTTGCTGGCCAGGAAGTTGAGCTTGCCGGTCTTCGGATAGGTGCTGCCGTTGGCCAGGATCAGTTCGACGCCGGTGACGTTCTTGGTGGTGACGCGGCCGCCGTCGAGCTTGGCGAGATCGCTTTCGCCAAGGCTGAAGCGGACCCAGATCGGGTTGCTCTGGTAGATCGAAGTCAGCAGGCTGTCGCTGCCGGCGCTGATCAGGTTGCCTTCGGACTTGACGGCCCGCCCGGTGGTGCCGCCGACCGGGGCGGTGACGGTGGTCCACGAGAGATTCAGCTCGGCCTGGCGCAGTGCCGCCTGGGCGATGGCGTTGGCCGACACCGCGTCGTCGTAATCCTTCTGGCTGATCGCCCGGGCTTCGATCAGGCCCTTCAGGCGGTGCATCTCGCGGCTGGTCTGCTCGGCCTTGGCCTTGGCGTCGGCGACGGCGATCTCGTAGCTGGAACGGTCGATCTGGAACAGCGGCTGGCCGGCCTTGACCACTTCGCCCTCGTGATACAGGCGCTTGACCAGGATGCCGCCGACCCGGGCGCGCACTTCAGTCTCGCGGGCGCCTTCGGTCTGGGCCATGACCTCGATGAAGGACGGCACGCGCTGCGGCTGCATGTCGAGCACGGTGACCGGCAGCGGGCCCGGCGCCGGCGGCGTGGCCGACTTGCCGTCGGAACAGCCGGCCAACACGGCCAGGCTCAGGGCTGTGACGGCAAAAAGACTCGAAAGCGCGAATTGCGGCGACCGGGGGGCAGGCATCGTGGAGTACTCCGGAAGATAGTATTGGCGTAGTATATACAAACGAGCATGTATGTAAAAGTTTGGCAGGGTTCGGAACGGTGACTTAAGATGCGCGCCAACGGCGCGAAAGAGAGAGCAGGATGGTCAGGAAAACCAAGGAAGAAGCGGAAAAAACGCGCAAGGACATCATCGATGCGGCGCGCCGGGTGTTTCACCGCTGCGGCGTCGGCCGCTCGACGCTGGAAAAGATCGCCCGGGACGCAGGCGTCACGCGCGGCGCCATCTATTGGCATTTCCAGGACAAGGCCGAGTTGTTCTTCGCCATGCGCGAGGACGTCTTCGTGCCGATGATCGCGCGCACCGACGCGCTGCTTTTTTCCGAGGCCTGCGCCGATCCGCTCGATGCCATCGAGGCCTCGTTGAAGGAATTTTTCCGCGTCCTCGACGACTGCCCGGTGGTCCGCGAGGTGTTCGAGATCATGATCTCGCGCTGCGAGTACGTCGATGAATTCGCCAGCGTCCAGGAAGAGGTCGGGCGTCCGGCCTATGACTTCCTCGAGAAGATCGTGCGCCGCTACCAGGACGCGGCGGAACGCGGCACGCTGCGCCCCGGGCTCGATCCGCTGCACACGGCGCGTGATACCTGGGCCTTCACCAGCGGCCTGCTGCACCTGCTGCTGGGCTGCCAGAAGGGCTCGGATCTCGACCGCCGGATTCCCGAAATGATTTCGGTGCACATGGCCCTGCGTCGCGCCCTGCCGCGCTGACGGTTACCCGGCGGCGCGGAATTTGCGCCAGGCGCTCCAGCTGAACACGGCGAGGCCGGCCCAGATCAGCGCGAAGCTGACCAGCCGGGCCGTCTGCAGCGGTTCGCCGAAGACCCAGATGGCGGTCAGGAACTGCAGCGTCGGGTTGATGTACATCAGCATGCCGACGGTGGCGAGATTCAGGCGCTGCGTGGCGGCGGCGAAGGCCATCAGCGGCAGTGCCGTCAGTACGCCGGCGCCGGCCAGCAAGAGGTTGGTCGACAGGTCGCCGCCGGCGAACACGGCATGTCCCGCCTGCGCCTGCCACAGCGCATAGATCAGGCACACCGGCAGCATGGCCAGGGTTTCCAGCCACAGGCCGGACAGCGCGTCGGCCGGCACCTGCTTCCGGACCAGGCCGTAGGTGCCGAAGGTGGCGGCGAGGAACAGCGACACCCAGGGCAGGCTGCCGAGGGCGACGATCTCGTTGAGCAGCGCCGCGATGGCCAGGCCGACGGCCACCCATTCCAGGCGGTCGAGGCGCTCCTTGAGCACCGCCAGCGCCAGCAGCACATTGACCAGCGGGGTCAGGAAATAGCCGAGGCTGGAAGCGACCACCTGCTGGTTGGCCACCGCCCACAGGAAGACCAGCCAGTTGCTGCCGACCAGCAGCGCCGCCAGCGCCAGCAACGCCAGCTGCCGCGGCGCCCGGCACACGGCGCGGACCTGCTGCCAGCGCCCGCGCAGCGTCAGCAGCAGGCCGACGAAGACGCAGGCCCAGGCGGCCCGGTTGCTGAGGATGTCCATCGGCGGTACGTGGCCCAACTGGCGGAAGTAGAGCGGGAAGAAGCCCCAGATGCCATAGGCGATCAGGCCGTAGGCGAGGCCGGCCGGGTTGGGGGCGGCGGCCATCGCTCAGGCGTCTTCGCGCAGGATGGCGAGCGCCGGCGAGCTGTAGTCGCGGCGGTAGAGCACCACCAGCACGCCGATGGCGAGGCCGCCGAGGACCACCGGGTGGAGCATCCAGCCGGCGGCGGCCAGTCCGAAGTAATAGGCGCGGATGCCGCGGTTGAAATCGTCGCCGGCCAGGTTGTTGGCTCCGGCCAGGCGGTGGGCGTAGGCGTCGATGCCCGGATCGTCGCGCTTGCCGAGCGGCGCGGCGCCGACCAGGATGGACAGCAGGTTGAACTGGCGCAGCGCCCAGGTGAACTTGAAATAGGCGAAGACGAAGGAGGCGAGCACCAGCATCAGCTTGATTTCGAGCAGTTCGCGGCTGCCGTCGCCGGCGAAGGGCAGCTCGGCGGTGATGCCGATCAGCTTGTCGGAAGCGCCGAGGGCGGCGACCAGGCCGGCGATGATGTAGATCGTGGTGTTGGCGTAGAAGGTCACGCTATTGACCAGGTTGCCGATCAGCGTCGAATCGGTGACCCGCATCTCGCGTTCGAGCATGCGGTAGGCCCACAGCAGGCGGTAGCGGTGGCTGGTGCCGATCAGCCCGGATTCGGCCAGCCGGCTGTGCTCGGAGAACCAGGCATAGCCGCTCCAGCTGGCGATGAAGAGGGCGAGGGCGAGCCAGTCGACGACGCCGAGATGGGGAAAGGCATGCATGGCGGCAGTGTGCCACAAGGCCGGGAGGGCGAGTAGCGACCGCCGCCGGCATTCGACAGCGGCCGGCGCGGCGGCTATCCTCGGCCCTTTTCAGCACACGGGAGAACATCATGGGACAGGCCAAAGCCAGGGGCACGCAGGCCGAGCGCATCGCGCAGGCGCAGGCCAAGATTGCCGCGACGAAGCCGGACAAGCTGGTCTGCAACGGCTGCAACGCCGACGTCACCGACATCCATCCGGTCAGCACGCGCGGCCTGCGCGGCATCGAGGCCATCTGGGTCGGCCAGTGCGCCTGCGGCCAGACGACCTTCGCCGCCTCCGGCGAGCCGCAGGCGGTGGACGCCTTCTTCTTCGCCTTGAGCGAGAACACCGAGCTGACGCTGGGCAGCCAGAGCAAGGACGGCCAGACGCATGTGAAAGCCGATTAGAACTAGTCAAAAAGTAGTAGTCGGGCGGATAATGTCGGCCTTCGTTATCCGGGGAATGCCATGGCCGTTGAACTGTTCAATGACGGATCCCACATCGTCCACGCCTTTTACGATCTGGTCGACGATTCCGCCAACGGGGCGGTGCAGAGCAACCAGTTCCTGGTCGTCGACAACGG
>DASUZG010000063.1:0-17333 GCA_036376995.1 Azonexus sp.
GGCCGCACCCTGCGCGCGCCGCCGACGCCCCGGCCGCAGGAGCGGCCGCCGCGCCGGGCCTTGCCCTATCCCGTGGTCGCCCTCGTGCTGCAGGGCGGCGGCGCGCTCGGCGCCTACCAGGCCGGCGTCTTCCAGGGCCTCGACGAAGCCGGCATCACGCCCAACTGGGTCACCGGCATTTCCATCGGCGCCCTCAACACCGCGATCATCGCCGGCAACGCGCCAGCCGAGCGGGCGCTGCGCCTGCGCGAATTCTGGGAGACGATCTGCCGCTCGCCGGCCTGGCTGCGGCCCCTGTCCGACCTCGTCAATGCCTGGGTTGCCCGGCTCGGCGGCCAGGCGCGCCAGAGCCTCAGCGCCTTCGAGGCCTGGCGGGCGATATTCCAGGGCCAGGCCGGCTTCTTCCGGCCGCGCTTCCCGCCGCCCTGGCTGGCCGTCGAGCAGCCGCCCGGCGAAGTCGGCTACTACGATACGGCGCCGATGAAGGCGACGCTCGAACAGTTCGTCGATTTCGACCGGCTCAATTCCGGCGAGACGCGCGTCACGGTCAGCGCGGTCAATGTGCGGACCGGCAATTTCGAGTATTTCGACAACACCAGCGGCGACTGGAAAGGCCGCCTGCGGGCCGAGCACTTCATGGCCTCGGGTGCGCTGCCGCCGGCCTTCCCGCCGGTCGAGATCGACGGCGAGTTCTACTGGGACGGCGCGCTGGTCTCCAACACGCCGCTGCTCAAGGTGCTGACCACCTGGCCACGGCCCGACACGCTGGCCTTCCAGGTCGACCTGTGGAGCGCCCGCGGCATCGTGCCCAACAACATCTGGGATGCCCAGGAACGCTTGAAGGACATCCAGCACTCCAGCCGCACGCGCGCCATCACCGACCTGCTGTCGCGCGAGCAGCACGTCCGCCACCTCGTCCGCGAACTGCTCCAGCACATTCCCGACGAGCGCCGCTGCCACGACCCGGCCTGCAAGGAAGCCCGGCTGTGGGCCACCGACCGCCGGGTCAACGTGATCCACCTGATCTACCGCGAAAAGGAGTGGGACGGCATGGCCAAGGACTACGAGTTCAGCTCCCTGACCATGCGCGACCACTGGGCCTGCGGCCTCGACGACCTGCGCCGCACGCTGCGCCACAAGCACTGGCTGGACCTGCCCGGCCCGGGGCGCGATTTCGTCACCCACGACCTGCACAGCGCCGAGGCGCAACCCGCCACTCACGCCCCGGGGTCGCGCCGCGAGCGGCGGTAATAGAGCTGCATCAGCGGCGTCGCCGTGACGCCGTGGATGACGATCGAGGCGGCGATCACCACCAGCACCGCCGAGGCCAGGCGGTCGGCCGGCAGCCCGACCAGGCCGGACTGCAGCACGAAGGCGAGGTAGTACAGCGAACCGACACCGCGGATGCCGAACCAGGCGATCAGCCGCCGCTGGTGCCGCTGGCTGGCGGTGCCGAGCAACGACAGGCCCACCGCCAGCGGCCGGGCGACGAGGAAGAGGAAGGCGGCCAGCGCGAAGCTGCGGGCCTCCGCCTCGATGCCGGCGAGCAGGCCGCCCAGCACCATGACCAGGGCCAGTTCGGCGATGTGCTCGGCCTGCGTGTTGAAGGCGAGCAGGGTCTGCGCCATGTGGGCGGCGGCGCGCTCGGGATCGGTGGCGGCATCCTTGTCGTCGATCGACACGGCGGCCGGATTGATGCCGCCGCTGACCGAGATGCGCCGCTCGATCTGGCGCAGCGCCAGGCCGGCGGCGAACACGGCGAGGAATTCCGAAGCCAGCAGTTCCCCGGCGCCGCCGAAGGCCAGGCCGATGACGCCGAAGCCGAGGAATTCGTCGAGGCCGGTGGCCAGACTGTGGCGGTGGCGCAGGTAGAGCACCAGACGGCCGATCAGCCAGCCGATGGCCCAGCCGATCGCGAAGCCGCCGAGCATGAACCACAGCACCTCGACCAGCAGCCAGTGCAGGCCCCAGCCGCCCAGGTCGTGCCGGCCGAGCAGGCCCAGCCCGAGCAGCACGATGGGCATGGCCACCGCGTCGTTGATGCCGCCCTCGGCGGTGACGCCGAAGCGCACCTGGTCGCGGTCGCCGGGATGGGCGACGTGGACGTCGGCGCCGAGTACCGGGTCGGTCGGCGACAGGATCGCGGAGAGCACCAGCGCCATGCCGAAGGGCACGCCGTAAAGCCATTGCACGGCGCCGGTGCACAACACGATGGTCAGCACCAGCGCCGGCAGCGCCAGGCGCAGCGGCACGCGCCAGGCATGGGCGGTCAGCGGCACGCGCAGCTTGAGGCCGACGGCGAACAGCGAGATGGCCACGGCGATTTCCGAAAGGCCGCGCAGCAGGCCGGCGTCGGTAATCGGATGAAGTTCGTGCAGGCCGGCGCTGCTGATGGCGTAGCCGGCCGCCAGGTAGAGGATGGCCGGCGTCACCGGCAGGCGCTCGACGATGCTGCCGATCAGCGCCATCGACACCAGGAAGGCGCCGATCACCAGGCACCAGGCGTCGAGCGGACTCATCGCGGCGACGCCCGGACGGACGGGCTCAGGCGGGCAGGGCGGCGGCGTCCGTGGTCACCGTCACCGCCACCTCCATGCCCAGGTAGTCGGCCGGCGCCCCGGTCCAGGTGCCGGCCAGCGGCAGCGCCTGCTGCGGATCGCGGGCCACCGCGACGCGGATCAGGTTCTTGCCGCCGACAATGCCGTTGGTCGGGTCGAACTCGACCCAGCCGGCGCCCGGCAGGTAGACCTGCACCCAGGCATGGGTCGTTCCGGGCGTCGCGCCGCCGGCCGCCGGGTCGCGCCCCGGATCGTACTGGTAGCCGCTGACGAAGCGGGCGGCGAAGCCCAGGCTGCGCGCCGCCTCGATCATCAGCAGCGCGAAGTCGCGGCAGCTGCCCTGGCGCTGCGCCAGCGTCTCGGTCGGGCTTTGCGTGCCCTCGGCGAGGCGGACCTGGTAGCTGAAGCCGGTGCGGATCGCCTGCATCAGCCGTTCGAGCAGCGCCTGCGTGTCGACCAGGTCGCCGGCCGCGGCCGGCGCCGCGAACTGCTTGGCCCAGGTGTCGACCTGATGCTCGGGATCGGGATAGTGGCGCTCGATGGTGCGCCCGAGATCGGGAATCTCGTCGGCCGAATAGCTGAACGGATAGGTGCGGGCATAGTCCTCGAGCGGAAACTCGGGCGCCTCGATCGCGTAGGGTTCGAGCGTGATGTCGCTCTGGAATTTCAGTTCGGCGGCGGGTGCGGCGAACTCGGCGATCGCCACCGAGTTGCCGAAGACGTCGTGCAGCCAGCGCAGCGACGCGGCCGGCGGGCTGATGCTCAGCGTCGCGCCGAGCAGGCGCAGGTCGTGGCTGTCGCGCGGCCGGAACATCAGGCGGTGCGGCCCGAGCACCACCGGCCGCGCGTAGCGGTAGACGGTGACGTGCCGGATGGCCAGCATGCCGGGCCTTCCTGCCGCCGGCGGGCGCCGCTTATTCCCGGATCGGACCGGCCTGGCCGGTCGAACGCGAACCGGCAGGGCGCTTCAGGTGATTGTCGATGTTGCGCTGGTAGGCGGGATCGCTGACGTCGGGCCACTTGTTGTCATCGAAGCCCTGCGACATGTCGAGTTCGCTGCGGGCCACGTTGAGCACCAGATCCCGGTCGCGGTCGTTGGGGAAGCTGAAGGCGCGCAGCGCCACCGGCACCAGCTTGTCGTTCGGGCTCCAGGCCTTGTCGAGATCGAAGATCACGTAATGGATGCGCGCGCTGCCCAGATTGACCACCAGGTCTTCCAGTTCGCCGGCATGGCCGCCGTCGCGGTCGTCGATGTTCTTGCCGATCAGCTCGCTGGCCCGCACCAGGCGCTGGTTGGCCATGGTCTTCGGGCTCACGGTGGCGCCGAAGTAGCGGTCCACCTCGCCGCGGTACGTGGCCTGGTTCCAGTCCGGCCAGCTCTGGCGCTCGAAGCCCGGCGCCCGCTTGAGGCGTTCCTCGTCGACGTTGAGTACCAGTTCGTTGCGCCCCGGCGCCGGCTGGAACAGCGGCAGCGGATAGGCGAACAGCTTCTCGCCGAGACCGAGCATGCCGCCGAAGGACAGGATGGCGTAGGCCACCCGCTCGTTGTTCACATCGACGATCAGGTCGTCGATCTTGCCCAGACCCTCGCCGCGCGGATTGCTGACCTTCATGCCGATCACCTTGCTGGCGCGCAAGTCGCGCCCGGCCGTCTGGCCGCTCTGCCCGGTCGTGGCGGCCGCGCTGCGGCCGGTCGTCTGGTCGGCGGCCGGCAGGTGGCCGGCCAGGCTGGAAGCCAGCGCACCGGCCAGCAGCAACACTCCGAATCGATGGATGTTCATGGTTTTCTCCTTTGCGGCTCGGCCGCTCAACGCTCGGGCTTGACCCGCAGGTCGTTCTTCACCGAACGGACGCCGGACACGTTGCGCACCACCTCGGCGGCGCGGCGCACGTCCGCCTCGGTATCGACGAAGCCGCTCAACTGCACGACGCCCTGATAAGTCTCGACATTGACCTGGGTCACCCGGACATCCTTGGCCTCGGCCAGTGCGGCCTTGGCCCGCGTGGTGATGGTGGCATCGTCGATGTAGCTGCCGACCGACTGCGGCTGGCGCGACGAGGACGAGGACGACGTGCAGGCCACCAGCGCAGGCAGGGCGGCCGTCGCCAGCATGGCGGCGAGCAGGGCGTTGGATATCTTCATGACATGTTCTCCAGATGGATGGCGGGCGCCGGCGGCTTACTTGCCGCGTTTTCCGCCGTGTTTGGCGACATGCTGCTTCATCACCGTGCGGGCGGCGACTTCGGCAGCCCGGTCGCCGTAGCGCCCCGACTTCTCGGCGCTGTCCCTGATGTGCTCGTACTGGCGCTGCTCCTTGTCGCTGACGCCCTTGAGATGTTGCCGGCCCGGCATGGGGGGCTTCCTATCGTCGGATCAGTCCGGCGACCAGCGAAATCACCGCCACCACCAGGAAGATGTAGAAAATGGTCTGGGCAACGCTGGCCGCCCCGGCGGCGATACCGCCAAAACCGAGCAGCGCGGCAATCAGCGCAATGACAAAAAACAACGCGGCGTAATAAAGCATGGCGTCCTCCCGGAAAGCTGGAACGAGTCACCGTACCGGGACGACTGCAAACGGCATACCCGCCGGGCACGAAAGCTGCCGTTTTCTGCTCGGGGCGGCGCCGCCGCCATGCAAGGAATCGCCATCATGACCCTGACCACCATCCTGTTGATCGTGCTGGTGCTGCTTCTCATCGGTGCGCTGCCGAGCTGGCCGTACAGCAGCTCCTGGGGCTACGCGCCGAGCGGCATCCTCGGCACCATCCTCATCGTCCTGCTGATCCTCTGGCTGTTGCGCCTCATCTGACGGCCCCCGGCTCCGGACGGCATGCAAATTTGACCGACCCGTGTAAAAACTACCGCCGGCCGGCGCAACGCCCGGCACGGCCGGCCGGCAGCGCGGAAAAAAAGAGGGCTTCCGCAATGCGAAAGCCCGATCGGAGAGGGGAGGAGGGCGTCGTCCCGTAGGCGTCGAACGTCTGTCGGGACAAAGCTGCGGGAATACCGGGACACCTCGGAACCGACCTCGGTCAGTAGCAGGTGTTGATCACCGGATGCCGGCTGCCTTTGTGGCGCCCTCGACTCACTGGGTTGCAACGGGCGTGCCCGCCCCGGCCCGGCGCAGCTCGACGCTGGGGATGCGCATCAGGGTCCGGTACTTGGTCACCGTGCGCCGCGCCAGGCGCAGCCCCTGATCGGCCAGCAGGCGCGTCAGCTGGGCGTCGGAGAGCGGGTCGCCGGGCGTCTCGGCGGCGATCAGTTCCTTCATCAGCGCGCGGATGGCCAGCGCCGAGCAGGCGCCGCCGTCGTCCATGTTGAGCTGGCGCGAGAAGAAATACTTGAATTCGAACAGGCCGCGCGGCGTCGCCATGTACTTGCCGTTGGTGACGCGGCAGACGGTCGATTCGTGCAGCCCCAGTTCGCTGGCGATGTCCTTCAGGATCAGCGGTTTCATGGCCGCCTCGCCGTAATTGAGGAAAGCCCGCTGGCGGCCGACGATGGCGGTGGCGACGCGCTGCATGGTGGTGAAGCGCTGGCGGATGTTGCGCAGGAACCAGCGCGCCTCCTGCAGCTGGCCGGCGAAGGACGGATTGCAGCAGCCGCGGCAGGCGGCCAGCTCGGCGTAATATTGGTTGATGCGCAGGCGCGGCTGCACCGCCGGATTGATGCTGCACACCCACTGACCGCGCTGCTTGGCGACCAGCACGTCGGGAATGACGTAGCGCGTGTCGTCCTCGCCGAAGCGCCCGCCCGGGCGCGGGTCGAGCTTGCGGATCAGGACCCGGGCGCTGTGCAGCGCCGCGTCGTCGCAGCCGATCAATTGCTGCAGGCGGGCGAAATCGCGGCGCCCGAGCAGCGCGAAATGCTCGCCGACGATCTTCAGCGCCACCGGCAGCCCCGGCGTCGCGGCCGGCAGGGCTTGCAGCTGCAGGAGCAGGCATTCCTGCAGCGAGCGGGCGGCGATGCCGGCCGGCTCCAACTGCTGGACCAGGCGCAGGGCGGCCAGGATCTCCTGCGGCTCGACCTCGTACTCGGGCGGCAGCAGCGCGGCCAGTTCCTCGGTCGAGGATTCGAGATAGCCGGCGTCGGTCAGTTCGTCGATGACCATGCCGGTCAGCGCCCGGTCGCGCGCCCCGAGCGGAAAGAGCAGCAGCTGCCGGCGCAGCTGCTCGCGCATGCCGACCGGCGCTTCCGACCAGCTCGTCCAGTCGCCGTCCTCGTCGGAGCCGGCGGACGGGCCGCCGGACCAGTCGCCGCCGTCGTCGGGTTCCGCCTCCGCCTTGTCGGCCGGCGGCACTTCCGCCACAGCCTCGGTCTTGCCGCTGCCGGCTGTACTCGGCGGCAGCATCACGGTTTCGCCGGCGTCCTCGAGGAAGGGATTGCTGGCCAGCGCCTGCTGCACTTCCTCGGCGAATTCGAGGGAAGACAGCTGCAGCAGGCGCAGCGCCTGCTGCAGCTGCGGCGTGACGGCCAGGTGCTGGTGCAGGCGTAATTCCATACCAAGACTCATGGGGCCTCCTTGAAACAGGTGCGCTGCCCGGACAAGGAGTTCGCCGGCCACGCCAGCCGGCCACGCAAGAGTTGCGCCAATCGTTGCGTCAATCGCCGCGACGGGCGCCGGGCAACTTTTACATGCCGGCAGTAAGAATTGCCGCGCCCCGCCGCGCGCCGCCACCAGGCCCGCCGGCCGCCGGCATGCAGTCCTTTTCCGGCATGGGCACAGCGAATGCAACAAGAGCGTGTGTTTTCCCAACGAAAGAGGTCCGCCATGCACCGCTTAATCACTTGGAGCGTCGGCGCCGCCGCGGCGCTGCTGCTCGTCGCGGCCGCCAACAGCCGCCGCCGCAAGGGCGCCGGGGCCGACACCGGCAGTACCGGCCGGAGCAGCGCGCAGCCGGAAACGGGTAGCACGGTATCGTCCCTGATGGCGGTTCCGGTCAGCCCGACGACGCCAGCCGCCACCCCGCCGGGCACCGCCCAGGGCACGCCGGCGATTGCCGCCGCCGAACGCATTTTCGTCGCCGAAGCGGCGGCCAGCGGCCTGGCCGAGATCGAGGCCAGCCGAATGATGGCGGCGCGCAGCGCCGACCCGGGCGTGAAGTCATTCGCCCGCCAGCTGGAGCGCGAGCACGTCAGCGCCAACGACGAACTCAAGCGCATCGCCGGCGGCAAGGGCATCGTGCTGCCGGAAATCGCCAGCCAGGAAACCAAGGCCCTGCTCGACCGCCTGCGCAGCCTGCCGGTACCCGACGGCGACCGGGCCTTCGTCCGCGAATTCGGCATCGAGGCCCACAACAAGGCCATCCAGCTTTTCGAAAAGGAAGCCCGGGAAGGCCAGGACCCGCAACTGCGGGCCTTCGCCGAACAGACCCTGCCCCGCCTGCGCGAGCACCTGAGCATGGCGCAGCAGTTGCAGGGCAAGGCGACCGCCGCGCACTGAGCCGCCGGCATCAACCATTCAAGACCAGGAAGGATCGACCATGGCCGTCAATATCACCCAGAGTCCCACCACCTTCGTCGAACCTTACCGCCTGCCGCTGCGGCCCCTGCGCTGGGGCGCCGTTCTGGCCGGACTGGCGGTGGGGATCGCCACCAACATGTTCCTCATCCTGCTCGGCGCCGCCGCCGGGCTGGCCGTGTTCGAAGCCGGCGAAACGGACGGCACCGGCGTCTCGATGGCGGTCGCCATCTGGAACACCATCAGCATGGTGGCCGCCGCCTTCACCGGCGGCTACGTCGCGGCCCGCACCGCCGGCATGCGCCGCGCTTCCGACGGCGTGCTGCACGGCGTCGTGGCCTGGGGCGCGACGCTGCTGATCTCGATCCTGCTCGTCACCTCGGTGGCCGGCACCACGCTGGGCACGCTGTTCAACGTGACCTCCCCGGCCGAACGCATGGCCGGCAGCGAGATCATCGGCAAGATCGACGCCGGCAACCGGCAGGAGGCGATCGCCACGATGAGCAGCCGCTTCGGGCTGACCATGGAGCAGGCCACCCAGCTGGTGGACGAAGCGCTGGTGCTGTCCGGGCGCGGCGAGCAGGCGCCGGCGCAGAGCCGCGAGGCCACCGAGAACACCCTGCGCACCGCTTCGATCGCCAGTGGCTGGCTGAGCGGCGCCATCCTGCTGTCGCTGTTTGCCGCCATCGGCGGCGGCCTGCTTGGCGCCCGCGGCACGCGCCGCGAAGTGCGGCGCCCGGTCGGCAGCGGGACGCTGCCGGAGAACACGCCGTTCTGAGTCACCCGGCCGGGCCGCCACGGCCCGGCCGTATCAGCGGCCGTCGCCGGCGAAATGGGCGATGGTGCGGCGCAGGCCGTCGTCCAGTTCGACGTGCGGCGCCCAGGCGAGCAGGCGGCGGGCCAGCGCGATGTCCGGGCGTCGCCGCCCCGGATCGTTGCAGGGCAGCGGCCGCTGTTCGATGGCCGAACGCGAGCCGGTCAGCGCGATGACGCGCTCGGCCAGCTGGCGCACCGTGAATTCCTGCGGATTGCCGAGGTTGAGCGGGCCGGAGAAATCGTCCGGCGTGGCCATCAGGCGGACCAGCGCGTCGACCAGGTCGTCCACGTAGCAGAAGGCGCGCGTCTGCGTGCCGTCGCCGTACAGCGTCAGCGGCTCGCCGGCCAGGGCCTGGACGATGAAGTTGGAGACGACGCGGCCGTCGTCGGGGCGCATGCGCGGCCCGTAGGTGTTGAAGATGCGCGCCACCTTGATGCGCACCTGGTGCTGGCGGTGGTAATCGAAGAACAGCGTCTCGGCGCAGCGCTTGCCCTCGTCGTAGCAGGCGCGCGGCCCGACCGGGTTGACGTTGCCCCAGTAGCCTTCGCGCTGCGGATGCTCGGCCGGATCGCCGTAGATCTCGCTGGTCGAGGCCTGCAGGATCCTGGCCTTCAGCCGCTTGGCCAGGCCGAGCATGTTGATGGCGCCGTGGATGCTGGTCTTCACCGTCTGCACCGGATCGCTCTGGTAATGCACCGGCGAGGCCGGACAGGCCAGGTTGTAGATGTCGTCGACCTCGACGTAGAGCGGGAAGGTGACGTCGTGGCGGAGCAGCTCGAAATTCGGGCGGGCGAGCAGGTGGGCGATGTTGGCGCGGCGGCCGGTGTGGAAATTGTCCACGCACAGGACTTCCTGGCCGTCGGCGACCAGCCGCTCGCACAGGTGCGAGCCGAGGAAGCCGGCGCCGCCGGTGACCAGCACGCGCCGGGCGATGGGCCTGGCCATGATGGCTAGCGCGTCGCGTCGCGGAAGACGTCCAGCCAGTCGGCCACGAAGCGGTCGATGTTGAAGCGGCGCAGCGCTTCCTGGCGGGCCGCCTCGCCCATCGCCGCCGCCTCGTCGGGATGGGCGAGGAGCCGGCGCATCGGCTCGATCAGGCGCTGCAGGTTGGTGTCGAGGAAGCCCGAATGACCGTTCCTGATCACCGTGACCAGTTCGGTGGTGGCCAGGCCGACCACCGGCATGCCGATCATCATCGCCTCGATGGCGGCGAGGCCAAGGCTGGTCCAGCGCACCGGATGGAAATAGAAGCGGTAGTGCGACATGAATTCCGCCAGCTCGTCGTTGGGAATCTCGCCCAGGCCGCCGCTGCGTTCCGACTCCATGCCGACCAGGTCGAGCCGCACCTGGTCGCGGGCGGCGGCGAAGATGTCGGCGCCGACCCGCCGGCCGCGCGGCTCCAGGTCGTTGATGACGGCCAGGCCGCGGGCCAGCTTGCCGTCGTAGCGCACGCCCTCGGGCAGCACCACGCCGTGCTCGACGACGCGGCTGGGCGTCTGGCCGCTGTTCCACATCAGCTGGTTGAAATGGGTGACATGGACGAGCTGGGCGTTTGGGTCGTTGACCGGGTGGCGGGTGTCGGTCGGGTTCTCGCGCGGCGGATCGTGCTCCAGGTAGATGCGCGGCAGGTTGCGCTGGGCCTCGCTGAGCAGGTGCAGGCGGTCGTATTCGTAGCCGCGCCGCGACTGGTAGAGCACGCAGTCGAAGACGGCCGAGCGGACGTCGCCGAGCGCCACCTCGACGACGTTGTCGCCCCACGGCAGGCGGCCGGCGCGGCCGGCATAGCCGGGTGAGCGGACAGCGTCGGTGAGGACGTAGAAAGTGTGCGGCACGTGCGACAGGTAATACAGGTAATTGCCATGCACATGCCAGGTAAGGATGCGCAGCTTATTCCGCAACATGATGGTTCCTCCGGTAGTTGGACAGCAGGGACAGGGATTCCCGGACCACGGCCTCGACGCTGATCCCTTGCGCGCAGGCGTGCCCGGTCGGGCACTCGTCGTAGGCGCAGGGCCGGCAGGGCACGGCATGGGCCAGCACGCGGTGGCGCGCGTCGTCGAGCGGCTGCCAGCGCTGCGGGTCGGCTCCCGAGCAGATCACCACGCTGGGCGTGCCGACCGCCGCCGCGACATGCGACATCCCGGTGTCGTTGCAAACCACCAGCTCGGCCGCCGCCACCAGCGCGGCCAGCGTGCCCAGCGTGGTCTGGCCGGCCAGGTCGATGGCCGGGCCGCGCATGTTCCGGGCGATGGCATCGAGCAGCGGCGCCTCCTCGGCGCTGCCGGTCAGCACGACGGCCAGCCCGACCGCCGCCAGGGCATCGCCGACCAGCGCGAAGCGTTCCGGCAGCCAGCGCCGCGAGGCCAGGCGGGCGCCGGCGTGGATGCAGGCATAGCCCCGCCCGCCGAGCGGCAGCCGGGCGCGCAGCGCGGCGAAGGCGGCCGCCTCGTCGGGCAGGATCGGCAACTCCAGCAGCTCGCCGCGCGAGGGCATGCCGAGATGCGTGGTCAGCGCCAGCAGGCGGCGGATTTCCGGGAGTTCCTCGGGCCACGCCAGGAAACTCCGAGGGTCTGGACAGGGCTGGCCGGGCGGGTGGAAGCCGGCGCAGCGGCGGGCGCCGAGCAGGGCGACCAGCGCATTGGTCAGGATGCCGCTGCCGTGCAGCTGGATGGCGAGATCGAACTGGCGGGCCCGGGCTTCGGCAAGGAAGGCTTCGAGGCCGACCAGGTCGGGCCGCCGTTCGGGCAGGCCGGGAAAACCCGGAAACTCCATGAAATCGTCGAGATAGGGCAGGCGGGCGACGAAATCGCGGGCCCAGGGCAGGCCGATCAGCGTGATGCGCGCTTGCGGCCGCGCCCGGCGGATGGCGCGCAGGGCCGGCACGGCGCACAGCAGGTCGCCGAGTTGCAGGGCGCGCAGGATGGCAATTCGTTCGGCCATGGCGTGTTCACTCCAGTCAGGCGGCAGCACCGGCGTTCATGCGAAGGCCACGCGGAAATGCCAGGCCCCGGCCAGGCGCCAGAACACGGCGAGCGGCGGAATCAGCGCCGAGGTCACGGCGACCCCGAGGCGTTCGTTCCACTCCCGGCTCAGGCCCCGCAGGCGCCGGCGGGCGAACTGCACGGTCAGCGCCAGCCAGCCGAGGGCAGCCGCCAGCGCCCAGCCCGGCATCCCGGCCAGCAGCGCGGCCGGCACGGCGAGCAGCAGCAGGACGGCGAGGTAGTAGCGCAGCGGCGGGGCGGCGGCGATCTTCTCGCGATACAGCCGGCGGTGCTTCTTGAACAGCAGGGCCTCGAAATAGAGATTGCGGTGCAGGCGCAGGCAGTACGCGGCGCCGGCCCGGCGTGCCGGGTGGATGACCAGGGCGCGGGGGGCCCGGACGACCTTCTCGCCGTTTTCCAGCAGCGTGAAATAGAGGTCGGAATCCTCGCGCCACGGCCGCTCGAAGCGCTCGTCGAAACCGCCCGCGCGCAGCAGCGCGGCGTAGCGCACGAAGCAGTTGGCGGTGACGAATTCGGCACCGGAAAGGCCGGCGATGTTGCGCTCGGCATCGGTCGGCTGCGTCCGCAGCGGCACCACGACCTCGCCCCAGGCGGCGGCGGTATCGCTTTCGGCCATCGCGGCCAGCCCGGATACCAGCCAGTCCGGGGCGGGAATGGTGTCGTCGTCGGTGAAGGCGATGATCGCGGCACGCGCCGCCCGCCAGCCGGCATTGCGCGCCGCCGCCGGGCCGCGGTGCAGGGGCGGCGGGCGCAGGTAGCGCAGCTCGCAGCAGACGCCCGCCGGCCCCAGCTCGCTGGCCAGCTCGTCGAGCAGGTGGCGGATGGAGTCGGCGCGGCCGTCGTCGACGACGATCACCTCGCAGCCGGCCGGCGCCGGATGCTGGCCGAGCAGCGCCCGCAGGCAGCGGCGCAGCATCTCCGGGCGCCGGTAGGTGGGAACGACCACCGAGACTTGCAGGCTCATCGCGGCTTCTCCACCAGGTAGGAGCCGATCGCCAGCGCATCGAGCGGCGTGGTCCAGAAGGCGTTGAGGGCGTCGCGCGGCGTACACACGATGGGCTCGCCGCGCACGTTGAACGAGGTGTTGATCAGTACCGGCACCCCGGTCAGCCGCTGGAAGGCCTGCAGCAGCAGGTAGAAGCGCGGGTTCCAGCGCGGCGACACGGTCTGCACGCGGGCCGTGCCGTCGACATGGATGGCGGCCGGAATGCGTTCGGCGGCCTCGGCCGTGGCGACATGCACGAACAGCATGAAGGGCGACTTGCCGCCGTTGGCCTCGCCGTTCACGAACCAGTCGCCGAGCGCTTCCTCGAGGATGGCCGGGGCCACCGGGCGGAAATCCTCGCGGTCCTTCAGGTCGTTCAGGCGCGCCTGCATCTGCGGGTCGAGCGGCGAGGCGAGGATCGAGCGGGCACCCAGGGCGCGCGGCCCGAACTCCATGCGGTCCTGGAACCAGCCGATGATCTTGCCCTCGGCCAGCAGGCCGGCGACCTGCTCCGGAACGTCGAGCAGGTGCCGGTAGGGCAATTTGGCCCAGCGCAGCGCCGACTCGATCTGCTCGTCGTCGTAGGCCGGTCCGTAATAGGCATGTTCCATGTGCCAGCGCTCGCCGCCACCGCGCTCCAGACGATCCACCCAGAGCGCCGCACCGAGCGCCGTACCGGCGTCGCCGGCGGCCGGCTGCACCCAGATCTCGTCGAACAGGCCGGCATCGCGCAGGCGGGCGTTCATCACACAATTGAGGGCGACGCCGCCGGCCAGGCAGAGATTCTTTTCGCCGCTCGCCCGGCGCAGCCAGCCGGCCAGTTCCAGCGCCGTTTCCTCCAGCAGCTGCTGCAGCGAGGCGGCGATGTCGAAATGCGCCTGCTCGAACAGGGCGCCGCGCGGCCGGGGCGGCCCCAGCTGTTCGGCGAGTGGGCGCACGACGCGGGTGAAGCCGCCGTCGCCGTCGTAGCGCAGCAGTTCGCGGAAGAAAGCGAGATGAACCGGCTTGCCGTAGGAGGCCAGCGCCATCACCTTGTATTCGTCGCTCGAATGCAGGAAGCCCAGGTGGCGGGTGACGTCCTCGTAGAGCAGGCCCAGCGAGTGCGGGTAGTTGATCTGGCGCAGGCGCTGCAGGCGGCCGTCGCGCCAGACGCCGAGCGTCGTCGTCGCCCGCTCGCCGCGCCCGTCCACGGTCATCACCGCCGCCGATTCGAAAGGTGCGGCGAGGAAGGCGCTGGCCTCGTGCGCCAGGTGGTGCTCGACGAAATGCCAGCGGAAGCGGCCGGCGGCGTCGGCGAAACGCGCCTGCAGATGGTGCGGCGCGCCGCCTGCCAGCTGCTGCGGCGCATTGACGACGTAGGCGTAGAACAGCGGCTCCCACGGGCTGGCCCAGTCGCCGCTGCCGGCCCGAAGCGAAGGCTGCAGCGGCAGGCGGATGGACGTGCTGCCGGAATGCCCGGGCAGCCGCGCCGGATCGTAGGAATAGGCGACGTGATCGACATCGGCGAGGCGGATGCCGGCCTCGGCCAGGCAATAGTCCATGGCCGCCCAGGGCAGTTCCCAGGCGGTGAAGGGCAGCGGCCGCTTGCCGTGCTTGACGCGGTTGAAGCGTTCCTCCTCGGCGGCGGCGAGCAGTTCGCCGTCCTTGACCAGGCAGGCGGCGCTGTCGTGGTAGGCGGCATTGATGCCCAGCGTGTACATCGTTCTCCCCCTTCAGGCCGACAGCGCCGGCCAGCGGTCGGCCCCGGCGTCGAGCAGCGCCCGGGCGGCCTCGGCCACGCGCTGCGGTTCAAGCAGGCGCAGGCAGTCGTGGTGGCCCTGCGGGCAGACGCTGCGGTAGCAGAAGCGGCAGGGCACGTCGTGATAGACCACGCGGTGCGGCACCTGCCAGGGCGCGTGCTGCGGGTTGGTCATGGCGTAGATGTCGACCACCGGCGTGCCGAGCGCCGCGGCGATATGCACCGGGCCGGTGTTGTTGGCGATCAGCAGCGCGGCGCCGTCGATCACCGCGGCCAGCTCGCCGAGTTCGAGGGCGCCGGCCAGCGAGGCGACCGGGCAGCGCAGGCGGCTGCGGATCTGCTCGACCAGCTCGCGTTCGCCGTCGGCGCCGGTGAACACCAGCTGGCAGTCGGGACGGGTGGCCAGCTGCTCGGCCACCGCCGCGAACTGCTCCGGCGCGTAGCGGCGGGAGGCGGCGCTGGCGCCCGGATGCAGCACCACCCGGCGCCGGCCGGGATCGACGCCGGCCGCCTGCAGGCGGGCCAGCGCCCGTTCCCGGTCGGCCGGGCGCAGGCGGAAGGACAGGCGCTCGTCGACGGTGACGGCGCCGATGCCGGCGACCAGGTCGAGCTGGCGGCGCACCTCGTGGCGCACCATTTCGTGCGGCTCGGGATCGGCCACCCAGTGGCTGAGCAGGCGGTAGGGATTCTCGCGGCAATGGGCAAGGCTCAGCGGAATCCCGGCCAGCCAGCAGAACAGCGCAGCCGGCAGCGGGTTCTGGCTATACACGGTGAAGATCACCACGGCGTCGAAATGACCGCGGCGCAGCCGGTCGACGAGGGCGAACACCGCCTCCGGCGTCGCCTCGCCACCCGGCATCCACGGCGGCTCGGCGACCTCGACGGCGTCGATCTCGGGGACGAAGGGCGCCACCGCCGCCCCGGCCGGCCCGGCGAGCAGCGTGATGTGGCGGCCCGGCCGGGCTTCGCGCAGGGCGCGCAGGGCCGGCGTCGTCATCAGTACGTCACCGAGGTTGTCCAGGCGCACCGCCAGCAGGCGGCGGGCGGCGGCCCACGGCGCGGCCCGGGCGCCGCTCATGCCGGCACCTCGCTGCGTTCCCGGCGCAGGATGCCGGCCGCCACCGCGGCCAAGCCGCGGGCGACGAAATCCGGGCGGCGGCCGGCGCCGTCGCGCCACTCGGTTTCCGAGCCGACGTCGAGCAGCACCGCGCGGCAGCCGGCGGCGTGCCCGGCTTCGACATCGTCGAGGATGTCGCCGACCATCCACGAGCGCCCGAGGTCGATGCCATGCTCGGCGGCGGCACGGCGCAGCAGGCCGGGCTGCGGCTTGCGGCAGGCGCAGCCGGGACCTGCCCCGGCCGCGGCCGGCAGGTGGGGGCAGTAGTAGGTGGCGTCCAGGGCGGCTCCGTGCGGCGCCAGCCGGCGGGCCAGTTCGGCATCCACGGAAAGCAGCGCGGCTTCGGGGAACAGGCCGAGCGCGATGCCCGGCTGGTTGCTGACCAGGATCAGGCGAAAGCCCGCCCGGCGCAGCCGGGCCAGCGCCGGGCCGGCGCCGGGGCGCAGGCGCAGGCGGTCGGGATCGGCGTTGTAGGGCAGGTCGTGCACCAGCGTGCCGTCCTTGTCGAGAAAGACCGCCGCGTTCATGGCCACGAGGTTTCGCCCAGCGGCAGCACGCTGATTTCCGGCACCACGCTGGCCGCCGGCAGCAGCAGCGTGGCCAGCACCGCCGCCGCGACGTTGCCCGGCTCCTGCAGGCAGCGCTGGTCGATGTCGGGAAAGCGGTCGAGCAGGAAGGCCGTGCGCATGCCGCCGACGATCACCGCGGTGACGCGGATGCCGTGCGGCCGCAGTTCGGCGTGCAGGGCGTGCGAGAAGCCGAGCAGGCCCCACTTGCTGGCATGGTAGGCGGCGGCGTTGGGCCAGGCGCGCTTGGCCGCGGTCGAGGCGATGTTGACGATCTGGCCGCCGCCGCGCCGCTTCATGTGGCGGGCGGCCAGGCGGCAGAGCAGGAAGGGGCCGCGCAGGTTGGTGGCGAGCACGTGGTCCCACTGGCCGATCTCCAGTTCGTCGACCGGCCGCGTGTAATCGACGCCGGCATTGTTGATCAGGATATCCAGCCCGCCGTCGGCGACGATGCCGTCGATGCAGGCGGCGACCCGGCTGGCGTCGGCAACGTCGAGCGCCACCGCCCGGGCGTCGAAACGCTGGTCGCGCAACGAACGGGCCTGGGCCTCGGCGCGCTCGCCCTCGACATCGGCGACGACCACGCGCGCCCCGCCGACGGCCAGCGCCTCGCACAGCGCGGCGCCCAGGCCGCGGCCGCCGCCGGTGACGAGAGCGGTCCTGCCGGCCAGCGGCAGCAGGCTCATGGCGCGGCCATCCCGGCGGCCAGCGGCAGCGGCCGCGGCGACTGCACGGCGGCATAGACGGCGTGCAGCTGCGCCACCACCTGCTTCCAGGTGAAGGCGGCGCGCACCCGGCGCATGCCGGCGCGGCCCATGGCCCGGCCCAGCTCGGGGTTGTGGCACAGCAGCGCCAGGCGCCCGGCCAGCGCCGCCGGGTCGTGCGGCGCGACGAGGAAGCCGGTCACCGCATCGACCACGCTGTACTTGATGCCGCCGACCTCGGCGCCGATCACCGGGCAGCCGCAGGCCATGGCTTCGAGCGGCGTGATGCCGAAAGGCTCGTACCAGGGCGTGGTGACGAAGACATCGGCGGTGCAGTAGAAATCGCGCAACACATGGCGCGGCTGGCGGCCGGTGAAGATGACC
>DASUZG010000064.1:0-3582 GCA_036376995.1 Azonexus sp.
CCCCGGGCGTCAACCGGGCGCTCGAGCGCACCACCGACCAGGTCGTCGCCATCGGCACCTCGACCGGCGGCACCCAGGCGCTGGAAGCGGTGCTGACCCGGCTGCCGGCGACCGCGCTGGGCATCGTCATCGTCCAGCACATGCCGGAGAAATTCACCGCGATGTTCGCCGAACGCCTGAACGGCCTGTGCCAGATCGAAGTGCGCGAAGCCCGCCACGGCGACCGGGTGACTCCCGGGCGGGCGCTGATCGCCCCTGGCGGCAAGCACATGATGCTGCAGCGCAACGGCGCCCAGTATGTCGTCGATGTTGCCGACGGGCCGCTGGTCAATCGCCACAAGCCGTCGGTCGATGTGCTGTTCCGCTCGGTGGCCAAGTTCGCCGGCGGCAACGCGCTCGGCATCATCATGACCGGCATGGGCGACGACGGCGCCCGCGGCCTGAAGGAAATGCACGCCGCCGGCGCCCGCACCATCGCCCAGGACGAGGCGAGCTGTGTGGTCTTCGGCATGCCGAAGGAGGCGATCAAGCTCGGCGCCGCCGACCAGGTCATGGCGCTGGACCAGATTCCGGCCGCCATCGTCAACTACGGCAAGGGTTTCTGAGGGAGGAGCAAGATGGACGTTCAGATCGCGCTGGAAACGATCGCCGCCGACGCCGCCCGCGGCGACATGGTGTTTCCCACCCATGCCGACATCGCGCTGCGCGTGCGGCGCCTGCTCGACGACCCGGACTGCTCGGTCGAGCAGCTGAGCAAGCTGATCGCCGCCGAACCCCTGCTCGCCGCGCGCATCGTCGCCATCGCCAACTCGGCGGCCTACAACGCCTCGGGCCGCAGCACCAGCGACGTGCGCAGCGCCGTCGCGCGGCTCGGCTTCAACACCCTGCGCACGCTCGCCACCGCGGTCGTCGTGCGCCAGATGGAAGGCATGACCCGGGCCCCCGAGCATCGCGCGCTGGCCGCCCGGCTGTGGGAGCACACCGCCCACGTGGCGGCGCTGGCCCGCGTCATTGCCCGCCGCGTCACCCGCCAGGACCCGGAAGCCGCGTTCTTCGCCGGCATCGTGCACGAGGTCGGCGGCTTCTACCTGATCGCCCGCGCCGGCGCCTTTCCCGGCCTGCTCGACAGCGACCTGGAAAGCTGGGCCGGCGAACGCGAGGCCGAAGTCGGGCGCTGCGTGCTGCGCGCCCTGGAAGTCCCGGAAGCCGTCCGCCAGGCGGCGGAAACGCTGTGGGGCGGCTATCTCGCGATGCCGGCCGAAAGCCTCGGCGACACGCTGCTGCTGGCCGACCAGCTGAGCCCGGTCGAATCGCCCCTGAGCGAACTGTCGGGCATGGGCCGCCATGGCATGACGGTCGACATCGACCAGCTCGTGGACGGCGAGGAACTGAGCGCCATCCTGGCCGACTCGGCGGACGAGGTGGCCTCGCTGATCGGCGCACTGAAGGCCTGAGGCGGGCATAAAAAAGGCGACGGATGAACCGTCGCCCGAGTCGATGCCGGTCTGGCCGGCACCCGGAGGAGACTTACTTCTTGCGCGGCGGCGGCACGTCGGTGCAGGTGCCGTGCGCCACTTCGGCGGCCATGCCGACCGTCTCGCCGAGCGTCGGGTGCGGGTGGATGGTCTTGCCGATATCGACCGCGTCGCAGCCCATCTCGATGGCCAGGCAGACTTCGCCGATCATGTCGCCGGCCGACGGGCCGACGATGGCGCCGCCGATCACGCGGTGCGTCTCGGCATCGAAGATCAGCTTGGTGAAGCCGTACTCGGCGCCGTTGGCAATCGCCCGGCCGGAAGCCGCCCACGGGAACTTGGCCGTTTCGACCTTGCGCCCTTCCTGCTTGGCCTGCTCCTCGGTGTAGCCGACCCAGGCCACTTCCGGATGGGTGTAGGCGACGCCCGGGATGACCTGGGCGTCGAAGGCGGCCTTGTGGCCGGCCGCGACTTCCGCCGCGACGTGCGCCTCATGCACCGCCTTGTGGGCCAGCATCGGGTTGCCGACGATGTCGCCGATGGCGAAGATGTGCGGCACGTTGGTGCGCATCTGGGCATCGACCGGGATGAAGCCGCGCTCGCCGACCACCACGCCCGCCTTCTCGGCGCCGATCTTCTTGCCGTTCGGGGTGCGCCCGGCCGACTGCAGGATCATGTCGTAACGCTGGGCTTCGGCCGGCGCCGCTTCGCCCTCGAACTTGATCCACAGGCCGTCGTCCTTGGCATCCACCGACACGGTCTTGGTCTTCAGCATGACCTTGTCGAAGCGGCCGGCGTTCTGCTTTTCCCAGACCTTGACCGCATCACGGTCGGGGCCCTGCATCAGGCCGTCGAGCATTTCGACGACTTCGACCTTGCTGCCCAGCGTCGAGTAGACGGTGGCCATTTCCAGGCCGATGATGCCGCCGCCGATGACCAGCATGCGCTGCGGCACGAACCGCAGTTCCAGCGCACCGGTCGAATCAACGATGCGCGGGTCCTTGGGGATGAAGGGCAGATGCACGGCGGCCGAGCCGGCGGCAATGATGCACTTCTGGAAGCGGATGACCTTCTTGGCGCCGGTCTTGTCCTGGCCGGCGCCGTCGGTGACTTCGACCTCGATGTGGTTGGGATCGAGGAAGGTGCCGAGGCCGCGCACGATCTCGACCTTGCGCCCCTTGGCCATGCCGGCCAGGCCGCCGGTCAGCTTGCCGACGACCTTTTCCTTGTGGGCGCGCAGCTTGTCGATGTCGACCGTCGGCGCGGCGAAACTGACGCCGGCGTCGGCCATGTGCGCCGCCTCGTCCATCACGGCGGTGACGTGCAGCAGGGCCTTGGACGGGATGCAGCCGACGTTCAGGCAGACGCCGCCGAGCGTGGCGTAACGCTCGACGATGACCGTCTTCATGCCGAGGTCGGCCGAGCGGAAGGCGGCCGAGTAGCCGCCGGGGCCGGCGCCGAGCACCAGCATGTCGCACTCGATGTCGGCACCGCCGGCGTGGCTGGCCGCAGTCGGTACCGCCACCGGAGCGGCAGCCGCCGGGGCCGGCGCTGCGGCCGCAGCCGGAGCCGCCGCAGCGGCGGCAGCACCGGCTTCGACCTTGATCAGCAGCGCGCCTTCACCGACGCGGGAACCGACCTGGACCAGCACTTCCTTGACCGTGCCGGCCACCGTGCTCGGCACGTCCATCGTGGCCTTGTCGGATTCCAGCGTGACGATGGCGTCATCGACCTTGATCGTGTCGCCGACCTTGACGAACAGGTCGATGACCGGCACGTCGGAAAAATCGCCGATATCGGGAACCTTGACTTCAACGAGACTCATGTCGCTCTCCCTCGCTTACAGCGCGACGCGGCGGAAGTCCGCCAGCAGTTGCGCGACATAGACGTTGAAGCGGGTCGCCAGCGCGCCGTCGATGACGCGGTGGTCGGCGGTCAGCGACAGCGGCAGGGTCAGGCGCGGCACGAACTGCTTGCCGTCCCAGACCGGCTTCATGGCCGACTTGTTGACGCCGAGGATGGCGACTTCCGGGGCATTGACGATCGGCGCGAAGTAGGTGCCGCCGATGCCGCCGAGCGAGGAAATCGTGAAGCAGGCGCCGGACAT